>JBFHIK010000078.1:0-9214 GCA_041596555.1 Methanosarcina sp. | reverse complement strand
GCCGGCAGAGAACTTCTGCAGCCTTGGCTGGAGATACTGCTTGAAGGAATCAGGGCTCATGAGGTCAGGGGAGGCGACAGGGTCTGCAATGGCAATAATGTCTGCACCTGCTTCGACCATTGCGTTTGCATAGATAATTGAAGCTTCGGTTGCGAGGTCCAGAACCTGTTCGAAGAGGTCAGGTTTTTTAATGGACCATTTCATGAAGGATTTTACACTTGAAATATCAGAGGCGACAGTAATAGGACCTTCCATACCACCAATGATTGGGACATCCGGGCCAACCTTTTCCCTGATAATCTTGATTGCTTCAAGTACGGCTGGAATTCTGCCTTTCTGAAGAAGGTCTGCAGGGACTGCTGCGCCTTCAAGGTCTTTGGGGTAGGGGTGACCGGTAACAGAGGGCTGCCTGTTCTTGGTACCCATATTGATCTCACAGCCCATGGCTTCGACCAGGACGGTAAGGCAGTAAGGAACCCTTACAGCTTCAAGTCCGCTGAGCTCGTAGTTGGCGAGTGACAGTTTTGCCATAAGTTCGGGGTTGCTGTGGGATTCAGGCCAGGGAGCTCCGACTTCGTCCATTAATTCTACAATCCCTGTCTGGGTTACGGAACAAACAGGTGTTTTGTCAACGGGCTTGCCTTCAAGGGCAGCTAACAGTCTTGTTTTAAGTGTGAATTCGCTCATATAGGTCATACCTTTTTTTACTATTATCCGTAGAGATATATTTTTATTCCAATTTAATTGTCTACTTGACAATATTATATAGACCTTTTCAATCCAAAATGTTTCACACTCCAGACTAGATTATCCAGAGTATGCAATATCCTAAAAAACTGTAGGTCTTACTGATGAATGGGATCAGATAGTACTTTCTGAATCACCCTTTTTGTCTCGCCTGAGCAGGAGTGAGAATAACGGTAGTAAAAACAATCCTCTAGCCCCTCAATTGAGTTAAGATGCCATGATTTTTTTAGTTAACAAATTATAAAAGCTAATTGCCGAGAATATTTTTTTGCCTTTTTTTTAATAAATCCCATCATAAATTTTGACTATATTATCCAGGTTTGCACATTTCGGAGCCCTGCCAATATAGGTAAATAATAAACGATTTCAGGTCTTTTTATTGACTCCATATTCAAAAAATGACCTTTTTGTGCAGTAGGTTGGTACAAAAGTGTTGGGGTTCGAAAGGTGGGCAGGTTCTTATTTCTTCCAATCTTTTTCCATCCCTTTTTTTCTATGGTCCGGTTTTGTAGGCACCAGTCATTCTATTAAAGACCCGCTTCTGATTATTGATTGTCTGGATCTTGTGGGAATTAGGCAGAAATGCAACGTTAAGTTTCTTATTCTTGCGTCACATTAAACTATAGGGGATTTAATGGAAAGGGAATTGGCTGATAATAAAAATAAGATCTGTTCTCCGCAGGGTGATGAACATCTTATTTCTCTCCCTGAATTTCTAAAAAGGTTCAATACGGAGGAAAGCGGGCTCAGTGAACAGGAAGCTGCGCAAAGGCTCCGGGAATGCGGACCAAATATCCTCGAAGAAGCAGGGAAGGAAAGCATAATTAAGAGATACGTCCGTCAGTTCCGAAACTTCTTCGCTGTCCTGCTGACTGTAGGAGCGATTCTATCTTTTATTGGCGAGTTCCTTGATCCCGGGCAGGGAAATCTCTATATAGGGGTTGCTCTTGTCGGGGTCGTTGTCCTTAACGGGACTTTCACATTTGTGCAGGAGTATCAGGCTGCAAAGACAATGGAAAGCTTCCGGCAGCTTCTGCCCCCTCATGCAAAGGTCTTCAGGAGTGGAAAAGTAAGAGAAGTCCTGGCTTCGGAACTTGTGGTAGGGGATGTCGTCCTTCTTGAAGAGGGGGATAAGGTTCCGGCAGATGGGCGCCTGATTGAAACCAATTCCCTGAAAGTGGACAATTCAACCCTGACCGGGGAATCAGAGCCGCAACTGCGTTCTCTTGAATGCACTCATTCGAATTTGCTGGAATGCCGGAATATGGTCTTTTCCGGCACTCTTGTACAGAGCGGAAACGGTAAAGCCGTTATTTTCGGAACCGGGTCGAATACCCAGATGGGAAGCCTTGCAACGCTTACAGAGCAGACCTTATCCGTGGACACCCCTATCCGAAAAGAACTCAACCATTTCATAAAGATTATTTCTGCAATTGCTATTTTCCTTGGAATTACCTTTTTCCTGCTCGCATTTTTTCTCCAGAATATTTTTCTTGCAAGCCTTATCTTTGCCATAGGAATCATTGTTGCCAATGTTCCCGAAGGGCTTTTGCCCACAGTTACGCTTGCTCTCAGCCTTGCTTCCAGAAGAATGGCCTCCCGGAATGCCCTTATAAAACAGCTTGAGTCTGTGGAAACCCTGGGTTCGACTACTGTTATCTGCACGGACAAAACCGGGACCCTGACTCAGAACAGGATGGCAGTAAATTCTCTTATCGCAGGGTTTGAAACTCTGGAGCCGGAAAAACCTTTCATTCCTCAAGAAGGCACAGCAGGGCAGGACGCAAAAGAAAGTCCAAAAAAAGGGCTTGCGGAGAAAGATACCGATTCAGGGGCAAAAAGATTTCCTGTTGCAGGAAATCCCAGATGGAATCCGGAAAAGATTCCTCCTGTTTTCATAAGGGTTGCAGGGCTCTGCAATAACGCGAAACTTTACGATTCGCCTCCCGGATATACTGGCGACCCGACAGAAGGGGCACTTCTTGTTTTTGCGAATAGTTTTGTAGATATAAATAAACTCCAGAGCGAGTATCCGAGGCAGGAAGAGTTTCCTTTCGATTCCCTTACCCGGCGCATGGAAGTTGTCTGCCGCACTCCTGAAGGCAAACTTGAAGTCTATCTCAAGGGCGCTCCAGAAGTGGTTGTGGAGATGTGCGGGTTAGTTATGGAGTCCGGAGGAGTAAGAAAACTGGATGAAGCCGGGCAAAAAGAACTTCTGGACAGGCACCTGGGGCTGGCAGAAAAAGGAGAAAGGATAATTGCCCTTGCGTTCAGGCAGGCAGAAGGGGAGAAAGAGTATACCGGAGATTTTATTTTCCTGGGTTTCATCGGGATTGTAGACCCACCGCGCCCTGAAGCGAGAGAAGCTATTGCAAAATGCCATGCCGCCGGGATCAAGGTTGTCATGATCACAGGTGACCACCCGGTTACCGCTGAGTCAATTGCCAGGGATGTGGGGCTCTCAGTATCCGGAAAACCTGAGATTATTACCGGAGATGAGCTTAAATCCCTCTCCCGTACAGAGCTTGCTTCCCGGCTCAAAAACCCGAGCATTGTTTTTGCCCGAACCTCTCCTGTACAGAAACTGAAAATTGTACAGCTCTTCCAGGCAGAAGGCGAGATCGTTACCATGACCGGGGACGGGGTCAATGACGCTCCTGCTATCAAGAATGCCGATATGGGGGTCGCTATGGGCAGCGGCACGGATGTGGCTCGCGAAGCCGCAGATATGGTGCTGCTGGACGACAATTTTGCTACAATTGTAAATGCGGTAGAAGAAGGAAGGACTGTTTTTGATAACATAAAAAAGTTTATTGCTTACATCCTTACAAGCAATATCCCCGAGATTCTGCCATTCATAGCTTTTGTTCTCCTTTCTATTCCCCTTCCCATGACTGTTCAGCTTATCCTGGCAATCGACCTCGGAACTGATATCCTTCCTGCCATTACCCTGGGGGTGGAAAAAGGAGAAGGAGATATTATGAAGAGGCCTCCCAGACCAAGGCATGAAAAATTATTAACTCCTCAGGTACTTTTGACATCCTACGGAGTAAAAGGGCCTATTGAGGCTGCTGCAGGTTTCTTCTGTTATTTTGCCGTACTTCTTGATGGGGGCTGGATTTTCGGCGAGAAGCTTGCAAACACCAATCCCCTTTATATGCAGGCAATAACCGCTTTCTTCTCAGCCGTGATTATCTGCCAGATTGCCAATGTGTTTGTTTCAAGAACCCGGTTTCAGTCTGTCTTCTCAATGGGACTGTTCAGCAACCGCATGGTCCTCCTGGGAATTGCAAGCGAACTCCTTATTCTTGCCCTCATTATCTGGAATCCGTTTGCGAACCTTATCTTCAATACCGCTCCCATTGACCTCAGGTACATGCTGCTTGCCGTTCCTTTTGCGGTTTTCCTCTTTGGGGTCGATGAACTGAGGAAATATCTCCTGAGAAAAAATGTGAACTGGACAGCTAGATTCTTTAAATGGTAATCCAGTCACTGGCTAGAGGAAAAATTACTGTGGACTCAAAAGTGGCTGGAAGGACAGCTCAAAGATCAGGCTGGAAGAGGAAACCGGTGCATAACTTATGAGCATGTGTGGTAGTAACTTCTGTGGCAGTTTAAATTTTTAAAAATTTTAGAGTCCGGCTCTCATTTAATATATTTTTTCACTAAAATACCTTTTTGATCCTCTTTTTGTATAATTGGATCTTATTAGTCCCTATTATTTTCACATCAGGTTAAACTTTTATACTATGTGTATGAAGTATTTATATATTTATCATCTCTGGCTTACCTTCTATAATTATTTCAACCCCCTATTCAGTTTTAACCCCGCCGAGTTTAGAATATGAATGTGAGTAGAAAAATTTTTGTTATTATTTACATAATTTTTGCCCTTCTTACTTCGGTCGTCATTTTTGCATCTCAGAATATCCTTGACTCAAGTTTTTCCGGCCTGGAGAAGAAAGAGGCAATTGAAAATGTGGAAAGTGTACAAAATGTAATCGATTTCCAGATTATACAGCTGGATGAGACAAACTCTGCACTTTCTTCGAGGGAAGATATTCGTGCTTTCATGGCAAGTGAGAACCCGGAAGATCTTGGCAGAACTTTACTCACTGACCTTTTTACCCTGAACGGATGCGATTTTATTTTTTTTGTCAATAGTTCAGGGACTATAATATATTCTCAGGTCTCGGATTCAAAAGATGCCAGTAATGTTTCAAGCGGATTAATTATTCCCGAAATTAACCAGAAGATCAATAGTGGAAGCCTGCTTTGCACGGAGGAGGCGAGTCCTTTAAGCGGGTTACTCCAGTTGACAAATGTGTCAGTAATCGTTTCTTGCCGCCCCGTATCTGCAGCATCCGATAACAGTGAAATGGTCGGAACAATTGTCCTCGGGAGGATACTGGATTCTGGTTTCGTTGAGTCAATCCAGAAAATCACAGGAAATCCGGTTTTGTTTTACGGTCCTGAAAATGTACCTCTCGAGTTTCAGCAAGCCTTTTTGGAAAACGGAAGCAAGGATTTCACACATCTTGTAGGCGTAGAAGGGGACAGACTAGCAGGTTATTTTGTTCACAGAGACATTGACGGAAACCCAGGCGTCATGGTTCGGACGACTGCTGACAGGAATATCTACGAAGAGGGCAGGAAGTCTCTCCGGTATATCGTAATCTTCCTCCTGTTTTCCGGTCTAATGGTCGGAGCAGGTTGTAAGTTCCTTCTTGACAGGGAGGTTGTATCCCGAATTGTTGCCATTGACAATTTTGTAGAAAAAGTGGGAAAGGATGAAGCTTTCTCAGCACACTGTATAATGGAGGGAGATGACGAGCTCTCAAGGTTAACTGAAGGAATAAATCGGATGCTTGACCGCCTGAGATTAAACTCTGATAGAGTTAAAACTCAGGAGCATGAGAAGAATGTTATTCTCGACTCTCTCAGCGAACTCGTGATCTTTATGGATCTTGAGCTGAAAATAATCTGGGCAAATAAGGCTTCCCTTGACTATGCAGGTCTTAAGCTTGAAAACGTTATTGGGCACAGTTATGAGGAGATTTCCCCGATGTCCGATACGGTTTGTGGAAGGCTTCTTTCACAAAAAGCACTTGAATCCGGAAATGAGGAAATAGGAGAGGTAATTACCCCTGAAGGAAAAGTATGGATGATCCGTACAAATCTGATAAAGGACGATGACGGAAAAGTAACAGGATTCCTGCAAACAGGGCTTGATATTACGGCACACAGGCGTTCTGAAGAGAAGCTGCTTCAGGCAAAACTGGAAGCTGAGGCTGCCAGCTTTACAAAGAGCGAGTTCCTTGCCAATATGAGCCATGAATTGCGGACACCTCTGAATTCCATAATCGGTTTTTCGGACATACTGCTTGATAGAATTTTTGGGGGACTCAATGAAAAACAACTGAAGTATGTTAATAATATCTCTTTCAGCGGAAAACATCTTCTGGGGCTTATAAACGATATCCTTGATCTCTCAAAAGTAGAAGCTGGAAAAATGGAGTTGCACTACAGTGAGTTTTCTGTTAGCTCGGTTTTCGAAGAGGTAAAGGCTACTCTTTCTCCTCTTGTCCAGGCAAAATCTCTTGAAGTAAGCTTTGATGTAGAACCTGATTTTGCAGACCTTCAAGCCGACAGAAGTCGTCTGATCCAGATTCTTTATAATCTTGTGAGCAATTCTATCAAGTTCACCCCTGAGAGGGGCAGGGTCTCCGTCCACTATAAAATAAGTGGAAACAGAGCCCTTTTTTCTGTAAAGGACACAGGTATTGGCATTTCTTCTGAAGACCAGAAGAAACTTTTCCAGCCCTTTACTCAGATCGATGCATCATCCACCAAGCAGTACTGCGGGACAGGGCTCGGGCTCGCCCTCGTGAAGAAACTTGTAAATCTGCACCAGGGAGATGTCTGGGTTGAAAGTGAACTTGAGAAAGGCAGCACTTTTATGTTTACAATCCCACTCACCAGACTGTCTGAGTCCCGAAAAACCGATACTAAGGATATTAACGATTTAATTTTCGATGTTGAAATAAATAAAACAGATGCCTTTTTCGTGAAAGAGTGTGTAGAAGATTTACAGGAAGAAATCGAGCTTCCAGAAATATGTCGTTCTGAAAAGAGCACTGAAGCTCAGAATCTTGTTCTTGTAGTTGATGATGACATAAACTCTAATGAACTGGTTTCAGTTATTCTCAGGGAAGATGGGTACAGTACAGCCTCTTTATATAGTGGAAAAGATGTTTTGAACGTTGCAAAGAAACTGAAACCTTATGTAATCACACTGGATGTTTTCCTTCCTGATGCTAACGGCTGGAGTGTCCTGAGACAGTTAAAGAGTGACCCTGAGACAGCCCTTATTCCCGTACTTATTGTTTCAGTGACAGACAACAATGAGCTGGGGATTGCCTTTGGGGCAACTTATTCCTTTACAAAGCCACTACAAAGAGTCGAACTGCTGGATTCCTTAAAAGAAATCGCGGGTAAGTTCAGGTTCGAAAAACCAAATATTCTTATCATTGACGACGATGAGAATGCGGTCGAACTGCTGAGTTCAATGGTCGAACCCGAAGGGTTTGAGGTGGTAAAGGCTTATGGAGGGCAGGAAGGTCTGGACAGGCTCTTTTCCGAACCGAAGCCGGATATTATTATCCTTGACCTGCTGATGCCTGAAATAAGTGGATTTGATGTCATTTCCCGCATTAGAACATGTGAAAAAACAAAAGATATTCCTTTAATTGTATGTACCGCAGGAGAGTTTAATGAGAAAAATATTGAAGAACTTAATGGTGAACTTAAGGGGCATCTTATTTCTATTATGAAAAAGGGCACTTTCGGAAGAAAAGAGTTAATTAATAGGATAAAACAATTAGCTATGCTGAAGAGGCGTGAAGATGAAAGAAATTCTTATTGTCGAAGATAATCCCCTGAACATGGAACTGATCCTGGACCTCCTGGAGTTTTACGGACACCGTGTAACAGAAGCTGAGGACGGGATAAAGGCTCTTGAACGCCTTGCTGAGAAAAAGTTCGATATTATCCTTCTCGATATGCAACTTCCTAAAATGGACGGGCTTGAGGTTATGGACAGGATCAAAAAGAACCCTGCAACCGCAGATATCCCGGTGATAGCTGTCACAGCCCATGCTATGAAAGGAAGTGAAGAACACTTTATTGAAATGGGATGTGTGGATTATATCTCAAAACCCATAGATATCCACAGGTTCAGGTCCCTGATCGATAAATACCTGGGAGACTGAAGAGAGGACACCGAACTGCAATCTTAATATATAATTTACATTATATGTATTTTATATCTTTTTAAAAAATTGGTATTATATCAAAAAATACCCCAAAAACGCTGGCAATTAGAAGTTTGTAAGCTGAGACGATATTTGCAATCTAGTGTTGCGTAAGCAGGAAAACGTCGTATATAATCGATTACATCTATTCAGAATCATTTAATCTTTGAGGATTGACGCAACACTAGTGCATCGATTCCCAAATAAATCCATAATTTGGTGAGGAATTTGTTGGTCACGAGATGGATTTTGAAGTTTAGGTTTCTGGATGTAATCTGGAATCGATACTAGAGCAATGTGAATATTATATTTTCTCCAGGCGTCTGGACATATCTTTATAATATAAAAAGAGCTCTTCACACCATTTGAGTGCGCTGTCATCGAAGCTCATCAACCGCTGGTGGTCAAACTTTCCTTTTTTATCAAAGAGTACGAGAGAGCAGAAACGTTCTGTTACGACGTCTTTAAGTGTTACATTTTTGTCACAGATATAGACTTCCGTATTCGTTGATTCTACAAGAGTTTTCAGGTCTTCAAAATAATCCTTTTTCATTCTATCAAAGACCGGCTCTGTCATGATAAGACAAATCTCTGCTTCTTTTCTTACAAGCTCGGCATAGATTTCAATATGGAGAGGATTGAAGTATGAAAGGAACATTTTTATATGTTTTGACGCGAGAAGGTTCTTTTTGAAATCTTCGGGGACTTCGAAAAGCCGGTTAAGATCGGCTTCAAGCATAAAGTAATTTCCTAGTTCATTAATCCTGTTAAGAAGATGCTCGGGAATTGCGGTAAAATCATGGTTAATCCAGTAATCGTAATTTTCCTCAAAAACCCTTACAGTATCCAGCAGAGGCTCCATTTTCTCAACAACTATTTCTCCCATGTCCGAGAGACTGTAGACATTTCTGTCATCCTGGACGATCAGACGCCCTTCTTTTAACTTCTTGATCTGCGGCATAATTGAAGTAGAGTTAACGTTAAGGGCAGTTTTTATTTCGTCCCCTGTCTTGGGCCCTTCTTCTAGAAGGAGCAACAAATCTTTTCTTTTTTCAGATAGGAACGCCAGGTCAATAAGTGATATTTTCATTTTAATTCCATCTCCCCTAGAAGCTTCTTAAGTATGCCGGAGTATTTCTCCTTCATTTCATTTC
>JBFHIK010000077.1:0-9288 GCA_041596555.1 Methanosarcina sp. | reverse complement strand
GTTTAGTAACATACTTATTTATTAATACACATGTAGTTTTTTGTATTACATTAATCAAAACCAGGCAAATTAACGAGGATGCAGGATGGATATCAAAATTGACTGGAATGAACTCTGGAAAGAGAGAATGGAGTTGCAGAGTAAAACGCAGATGAATACTGATTGTACAAATATGTGGAAAAGGAAAGAGAACGCTAAGAGGTTCTGGGAAATGTCTCTGGAAAATAAAGATAGGATTGAAAAAACCCTGACTGGGATGGCCCTTACCCCGGAATCCAGAGTTCTTGACATTGGAGCAGGCCCCGGAAGCCTGGCAATTCCTCTTGCTGAGAGGGTTGCGCATGTAACAGCAGTCGAGCCTGCAGAAGGGATGATGGAGGTTCTGAAACAAAATATCAAGGCTTATGGAACCAGGAATATCGACTGTGTCTATAAAGACTGGGAGACTGTTGATGCGGGATCTGACCTCTGCCCACCCTATGATGTCGTGTTTGCATCTTACTCTCTGGGCATGAAAGATATCCGGGCTTCAATCCAAAAAATGGTTGACGTATCTTCGGGATATGTTTACCTTTACTGGTTTGCAGGAGATACTTCCTGGGACATACACTCTCGAAACCTCTGGCCTATCCTGCACGGGTGCGAGTACAGGCAGGGCCCAAAGGCAGATGTCCTTTACAACGTACTCTATGATATGGGAATCTATCCAGATGTGAAGGTGTTTCCTTTTGAGCACAAAAACCGCTTTGAAAACCTCAAAGAGGCTCTTGAGCACTTTAAGCCTCAATACGCTGCATTTTCACCTGAGAAGGAAGAGATCCTCAGGTCCTACCTTCAGGAAGTACTTGAGAAGGAGAATGGGGCTCTAGTTCAAAAGGGCTGGAGCACACGGGTGAAGATGTGGTGGAAAGTCTCTGCCTTTTGAAAGAAGAAGATTTCGAGTACAATCTCTCAAATAGCCTTTTAGGATACTTTATGTGTACGAATATTACTGCTAAAAATAGTTTGCGAAATCAATATATATTTTTTTTCAAGTACTTTTTCCCTGAAAACGCCCGCATCAAAGGTTCGGACAAGGTTTTTTGCCCTTCGTAAAAACAGGGAGGGCAAAATGATTTATGCTGTCTCTTGCCTGTGTTTTTCCTCTTTTTTGCCTGTGTTTTTCCCTTTTTTGCCTGTGTTTTTTCTCTTTTTTGCCTGTGCCTTCTTCTAAACTCTGTTGTCTGTGCCTTCTTCTAAACTCTGGGGCTTGCTCAAAGAGCTGAGAGACAGGTCATAACCATAAAGTTCCCGAAATATATTCCTGTGTTACCCGGAACCTGACATTTATCAAAAATTAAGGGCGTCATCGGTATGAAATTTGTCAACCCGGCGACAACCTCATTTTGGGTAATTTTTGTTTTCACGAAACTTAAATATTCTTTCTAAATTCGCTGTCACCACTCAGAATAAGGGTTTGGTCCTGTAGAATTTCTGATTTTTGTGCGCGTTCAATTTTTTCTAATAACGTGCCCCATGTCTTTTTTTGCAAGTAAGCACAGGATAATTTTTCAGTATAAATATAATTGTTATCTTATTAACCAAAAAGTTAGTTCAATCGTATACAATTTGTTAGGTTAATTATCGGTTATACAGATAGGGCAATATTATAGTGAATTAATAATATTTAAAAGTCAAACAGTATTAGTTTCATGAACTCCAATGTATTTTCGGGAAGTTTTGGGCAAATATTCAAGTACAGAAGAACTAATACTCCAAAATATATACAAGAAAATGCCACACTTGAACTCCTAAAAAGTTCTATCTTAGTTGCATTATCTGGTGCACTAAGAATTCATCTCGCATTTTTACTACTCCACATACAATCAAGTATACTAACCTGTGTTGCAGGTGGTCTAATAATTTATACTGTTTACACACTTGACAGAGCTCTGGGTGCAGAGGAAGATACTGTAAACCGGAAGGAACTGAGTGGCTCGAATAAAAAAGTTGGACTCGGGATTTCGCTCCTGGCTTTTATGATAGGAACTTATATACTGGCAAAAGAAGGAATTCTTGCACTTGCGTTCATACCCTTCATAACTGGCTATCTTTACAGTAAAGGCATGAAAATCGGCAGGTTCGTTTTGAAGCTCAAAGGAGGACTTGGAGTTAAAAATATTGTTGTGGGACTTACATGGGGTATTTTTATTGCAGGACTTGCAGGCACAGGATGTGGAAATATGGTCCCTGTTGTTCTGGTTTTTATTTTCTTCGGAGTCAAACTCTTTATTAACTCTGCCATCTATGATTTCAAGGATATTAAAGGAGACACTCTTGCCGGCATCAAGACTCTTCCCGTAAGCCTTGGAGTACGAAAAACCCGCAATCTTCTTACTGCCATGCACCTGCTCTCCCACCTGGCACTTGGGATTGCCCTTATCCATGGAGTCCTTGCTTTTGAACCCCTTATAGTTCTCTACAGTTTCATTTGCGGGCTGATCTGCATCCAGAACTTTACAAATTCTGAGGATGAGACTCTTTTTTCCAAAAAACTTGAAAGAACCGTTCTTGTGGACGGAGAATCCACTTCGATTCTTGGACTCAGGATGATTGCAGGCGCTCTGATTGCATAAGACCTGACTGTTCAAAAGATTCTACGTGAACTACCCCACCTGGCGCTTCGCTCTGAGGAAGGGGGACTTTTCGCTGTGCCTCCACGCTTCCCAAGTTAATAAACTCTGATAAAAGATTTGATCGATAAAAGATTCGATCTGATAAAAGATTTGATCTGATAAAAGATTTGATCGATAAAGGATTCGATCTTATAATACATCTGGAGCTTATGGTCAGATTAAATCAGTAACAAAATTAGTACAGGAGATCTGTCGAAAGCCTGTTAAAGAGGCTTTAAACAGGTCAGACTGAAGATTAAGCATCTTCAGTTAGACTCCCCAATTCTTTTTTCCAGTTTATTCCTCTTCAGACTCTCAGAATATCTACACCTCAAGCCATTACAACTTTCGGTTTACAGACTCTTAATCTCAACTGCATTATCTTTGTAATGTTTAAAAAGGTCTTCTCCCCATTTAATTGATGAAGAATCAAAACCCACAAGGTCACTTCGAGGGTCAAAGGTCCCGTTGTTGAAAAACAGTGAGAGTGACATAAATCTGTCTGTTACGACAAAAGATACCTTTGCGCTGTCGTAGACATAGAAACTTGTGTGTTTGTACTTAAGAAACTCTTCAATTTCAGCGTTATGTTCGCTTTTTATTTTGAAAAAGACATTTGGTGTAACAATTATGGAGATCGGGATGTTCCTGCGAGCCATCTCAAGAAACATCGATGGATAGCTGGGAAGGAAAATTGATGCAAACCCCATAAAACGACCGGAAGTCAGGACATTTTCCATGAATGCCTTATGGGAGTCATAAATATGTTCATGCTCATCCTTTATAACTCTACACTCCTTTAGCTCCTGAATTCGATTTAACAACATATCAGGAACTGATATGAGGTCATGATCCCTCCAGAAGTCTTCGTTTGCTTCTATAGCGGCCAGAGTGTCAAGGAAAGGTTTGTAATATATGGCTGCAACTTTCCCCAGAGAAGTCAACCGATAAAGTCCTTCCTGTCTGACAATTAAATTCGAAGTTTCCATTTCTTTCAGACGAGGTAGAATCTCCGGCGATTTTACATCGAAGTAGTCCCTGATTTCTGAAAGGGTTCTTGGACTCTTCTGAAGTAAAAATAAAAGATCTTTTCGTTTTTCAGAAAAGGTTAGGATGCTTAAAAGTCCAGTTGATTTCACACATATCAGCCCGTGATTATTTATACTGTATTTAGAGTAATTCAAAATTTATTGTGGGGGTTTGGTTATCCAGCTTTGATTTAAAGTGAAGGCAAATTGATTTTTTTATTTTTCTCATCTTTTATATTGAATAGATGTGGCAGTTATATCAGAGTGATATAATATTGCTAGAATGGTATATGGATTCAATATATATTATCTTTTTCAAGAGTATACTTGATTCTTAATAATTATTTTTGGTAGTTAGAGGTTCTGTGTACCAGTCTTTCGAAAATGCAAAATCTCCAGTTGGAAAAAGATTCATTACTTTATAAAAAAGAATCTTATGACAATGATATAATATAATTCTACCAATATACGGCTTAAAGCCACATATTCAGCAAACAGGTTGAAAATCAGAGATAAAAAATTGATATTTAATGTAGCCTTTGGAGGAATTAATAATAAAGTGCGCAGATCCGGCAGTGAAGTAAATATGGGAAGGAATGTATAAATAAATTACGAATGTAAAGGGTTCATTAATCCGGCATATGCACTTAACTAGGCAGGCAGGAGAGAACACAGAATCAGCAGTATATTATATACGGAATCAAAAATTAGTTGACACTTATATCCCCGGGGTGAACCTGAGGGGTTTACGCTTCTTCTTATAAAAACTTCAACTCCAAAAAATCTCTTATATTTCAAAACATGCTGTTCTGAAAAAGAATCTAAAAATAGGAGTGTACCCCCTTAGACGCAGGGGTACCCGAGTTTTTACATTGAACTCAAGTATATACCTTGAGTTTTTCTTTGTCTTTACTGATTTTTCAATGAAGGAAATGCCGCATGCCTGTAAAAACCAGGGAAACTCCAAGTCTGTTTGCAGTAGCAATAACCTCATTGTCCCTGATAGACCCACCAGGGGAAACAATATAGCGGATGTTATTTTCTTTTGCATGGACTACGCTGTCATCGAAGGGGAAGAAAGCGTCTGAAGCCATTACACATTCGGACATAATCTTCTGGCAGTACTCTTCGAAGGGTGCAGCAGGTTGCTCACGTTCATAGATTACCCTTAGATTTTCAACTGCCTTTGTAGCTGCCAGTTTGCGGATCGAGTCCACCCTATTAGGCTGCCCTGCTCCCATACCCAGTACCATGAAGTATCCGGGTTCGTATTCGTGAGCAAGGGTCACAGCATTTGATTTTGTAGCTTTGCAGGCTTTAAGGCAAAACTCCGAGAGGGTGCGTTTGTTTTCAGGATAGGGAATTTCAGTAACATTCTCCCATTTTTCATAGATCCCAATATCACGGCTCTGCTTAAGCATGCCGCCGATTATGTATTTGTAGGTGTATTCTTTCCCGAAAACCTCTCTGAGTTCTGGAAGTTTCAGAAGCCTCAGGTTTTCACTTTTATTTTTAAGGTATTCCAGGGCATCTGGCTTGAAGTCAGGAGCGAGAATGATTTCTATGAATTTCCCATTCAGAAAAGTTGCAGCTTCGAGGTCAAAAGTTTCGTTTGTACAGATTATGCTTCCGTAAGCTGAAATCGGGTCTCCATCCCAGGCAGACTGCAGAGCCTGCAAAAGTGTGTTTCCAGTAGCAAGTCCGCAAGGGTTATTGTGTTTTACAATTACCACAGCAGGAGACGTGTTTCCCAGTTCTTTGACCGTCTGAAGGGCATTGTCGGCGTCCACATAGTTGTTGTAAGAAAGTTCTTTCCCATGCAGCTGGATAGCTTTTGCCAGAGTGGGGCCTTCAATTTGAGAATCTTTAAAAAAATAGGCTTTTTGATGCCAGTTTTCCCCATAGCGAAGTTTTACGCCATCGGTATATTTCAGGTGCAGCACTTCTTCTCCTAGCAGGGTCCTGCTAAGGTAAGTATCAATGGCTGCATCATAATCAGCCGTATGCCTGAAAGCTTTAACCGCAAGGTCAGCCCGGGTTTTCTCGGAGATTATTCCACTTGAGCGCAGTTCCGTAAGGACACGCCCATAGTCCGACGGGTCAGATATCACCGTTACCGAGCGATAGTTCTTGGCTGCCGAGCGAAGAAGGGTCGGACCCCCTATGTCTATGTTTTCGATGGCTTCTTCAAGTTCCACACCCTCTTTGGAAACCGTTACTTCAAAGGGGTACAGGTTTACGGCCACCAGATCAAGGAGGGAGATGTCTTCTTTTGCAGCTTCCTCCATCTGTTCTTTGCTGTCCCGTAAGCATAAGAGCCCACCATGAATTCTTGGGTGGAGAGTTTTGACTCTTCCTCCCATCATCTCCGGATAACCTGTGACTTCCGCGACATCAGTAACTTCGATGCCGGCGTCGCGAAGGATTTTCGCAGTTCCGCCTGTTGATATGATCTTCACGCCAAGTGCTTCAAGCCCGCGTGCAAATTCCGCAATTCCTGTCTTGTCTGAGACGCTGAGCAATGCCCTTTTTACCAAAAAACCACCAATATACTTGGTTTAAAAATTATTACCTATAAAACTTATGGTTTACACGTTATTTTATTAGTAAGAAACTTTTTTTATTAAAAAAAGTTAGAGTTTAACTCCTCAAATGCAACATTTCGGTTGACATTTAAGCATAAACTTCTTGGAGTTCTAGTTCATTAAGTTGTTGGTATTTTGATACTTGCCTCAAGCTAAATCCCTGAGGCATCTTATTTTCAGATCTTGACCCGGAAAAGGTAAAATAAAAAGAGATTCAGTTTCCCTTAAGAAACCTGTTTTTCTGGCTGATACAGGAAAAATAAACACGGTAATGGAGTTTTTTGATGCCTGAAAATAAACCGAAGAAATTGACTTCTAAAGAGCCCTTGCAGGAGTATGATATTCCTGACAACCGGCATAATTTTGACCGGGCATGGGCTCTTTTAAAGGAAGAATACCCGGATGCAAAACCTTCTCTTAACTACAGAAATCCGCTGGAACTTCTTGTAGCAACTGTCCTCTCTGCTCAGTCAACGGATGTTCAGATTAACAGGGTAACTGAAAATTTGTTCAAAAAATACAGGACTGCTGAAGACTATGCCAGCGCAGACATCAGAGAACTTGAAGTTGACATTTATTCCACAGGCTTTTACAAAAACAAAGCAAAAAATCTCAAAGCTGCGGCACAATTGCTTGTCGAACGCTATGATGGAGAAGTGCCAGAGACAATGGATGAACTGGTAACCCTTCCCGGTGTTGGAAGAAAAACAGCAAATATAGTGCTTGCCAGGGCTTTCGGGATAATAGAGGGCATTGCCGTGGATACCCATGTAAAAAGAGTCTCGGGGAGGCTGGGCTTTACCAGGCACTCCGACCCGGAAAAAATAGAACAGGATCTTATTTCACTTGCCCCAAAAGAAGACCTTGATTCAATTTCTATGACCCTGATCTATCACGGGAGGAAAGTTTGCCAGGCAAGAAAACCCAGATGCCATGTTTGTGTTGTAAAAGAGCTGTGCCCCTCCAGCATAATATTTATCGGGGAGTAACCGTGAAAGTTTATTCAGGGGACGCAAAAATATTTTGACTAAAGATTGATTAAAGAGAATCTGGAACGAATCCTGTTGAAATACCTGACTCAGGAAAAAATATAAAGGGAGTGCTGGGTCTCCCATTATTTAAAAGAGGAACGGCTTTTCAAAAAGGAAAAGCGATTTTTTGCTCAGGCTTTTTTATTCAAAATCTTTCCGAACCCGAAACTGATTATCAGTACCGCTATAGTTCCTATTGCAATAGCCACAACTTCCCCGCTTTTTCCCAGACCTTCTATCGAATAGTCAGTCATAGGGGAGCTTACTGCGGGTTCTGTTTCTTCGAGGCTGGATAGTTTTGATTCTTCAATAATTCCTCCAGCCGCACTTTCCAGCCCGTCAGGATCGGAAGATGCAAGGAAGGGAGCAAGAGCCGAAAGCAGAAGCGCAATTGCAATTCCTGCATAAAGGAACTTAATGTTTGAGTTTCCGCTCATGCATGAACCTCTGTCTTAGATTTCTCCGGGCTGGCAGTGAAATTATCCTCAAGGAGATCAGGGCGGGATTTTGCAATCGCTGAGATTACAACTGCAGTGATAAGTCCTTCTCCGATAAAACCGATTACCAGGTGATAAGTTCCCATTGTTATAAGCCCCGGAACAAGAGGGAAAGTGCCTGCAAGCCACATTTGAACTGCACAAACTATTGCCGAGATAAAGAGTCCGAGCCAGGCGCCTCCGAAGGCTGCGATGCCTGTGCCCGTGTTCTTGCGAAGGGCAACATACGTATAATACCCGACAAAACCGGAAACAACTCCCATATTCAGGATATTTGCACCCATGGTAGTGATCCCTCCGTCCCCAAAGGCGAACCCCTGCACGAGCAGCACAAGCGTTAGTACAAGAACTCCTGCCCAGGGGCTTCCGAAAACAATTGCCACAAGGGCTGCCCCTACCATGTGCCCACTTGTCCCCATCCCTATAGGGATATTCATTGCCTGGATAGCAAAGATTCCTGCTGCAAGGGCGGCGAGAATCGGTACTTTCATCTCATCAAGCTCTTTTCTTGCCCATCTCATTGACATTATAATGAAAGGAAGGGCAATAACCCAGTAAATTACTGCCTGGCTTAAAGGTATAAACGAATCAGGTATATGCATTTTCCATTTCCTCTTTTATTTTTAAATTTTAATCTATCTGTTTGAAATCTTTTAGAGCAGTTTTAATATATTCTGAAATAGTCAAAATTTAAATTTGTTTTCAGTATCCTGTGACCGCAATAAATCATAAACCCGGAAGAATAAATTACAAAGACTCTTCCTTTTCACCGTGAACATAAGAAGAATATTTTTTCCATGATGTTTTTCAGCCGGGGATAAAAATCCCATAAAAACAAAATTTGCAGAGTTTTTGCATGTGAATTAATTTCAGTTTATTAATCTATTATTACTGTTACCGTCATTCATTTCGGGATGAATTTTTTAAAGATTTTCCGTATATATCAAATAAATCAGTATTACATATATACATTTTGGTATTATTTTTTTCGACAATTCTTTAGTAGAGTCACCTTCAATGCCCGCATTTTTATTTTTTAATCAAATTAAATATCTCCATATTACCCACCAGGTCGAATATATATTCACAGAAAATAAGTTGGTGTTACTTTATATAGCCCCCATTTTCAATGTATTTTTTATTCTTGCACACTTGCTTTTTTATGCAATTATGTAATATATACTCATTCGATTTAAATCTTTAGTAATATTATTTATGAAAAAAATGTACATTAGTATATTGCCAAATTTGTATTATAGGGAGGAATTGGGAGGAGTAATTATGGACTGCAAGAAAATTATTGCCAATTATTTAGAGTGGAAAAATGTACTCTCATATCAAACAGGAAAATGATCATATCAAACAGGAAAATGATCATATAAATCAGGAAAATGATCATATAAATCAGGAAAATGATCATATAAATCAGGAAAATGATCATATAAATCAGGAAAATGATCATATAAATCAGGAAAATGATCATATAAATCAGG
>JBFHIK010000076.1:0-9320 GCA_041596555.1 Methanosarcina sp. | reverse complement strand
GTAACATTACTTCAACTAAGATTACTTCAACTAAGATTACTTCAACTAAGATTACTTCAACTAAGATTACTTCAACTAAGATTACTTCAACTAAGATTACTTCAACTAAGATTACTTCAACTAAGATTACTTTCATCTGCAAATTTGTCAGTTACAGTGATTCTGTCTGCAGCTATGTTTAGAGACGTATGTTATTTAGAACACAATTTTATTGTATGCAATTTATACTGTTAGAAATAATTCATAGAAGTTTTATAATACTATTTTGTTATCCGGACATTATAAACGGTTCGTTTTATTTCGGCGCATTGGATAAATTATTGGGAGTATTACAACTTTCTATTTATCTCTTCAATTTATCTCTTCAATTTATCTCTTCAATTTATCTCTTCAAAATTTCCTTTGTTAGCTTAGTCGATAAGTAAAATTACAGTATAAAATCATTAAACGAACAGCTCTAAAAACTAATAAACTATTCTACTCACAAATTTTTAAAAAACAATCGATTTTGGAAACTATACAATTTAAAGAAAATTTATGATTGAATACATAAACATCGCTAATTTTTTATGTATTTACACTCCAGAGATATAGTTACTTTTGATGTATATTCCTTATTTTCTGTCAAACTGTCTTTATTTTTTAGGGACTCATTTTGTTATCATTGATCTTCTTAACATCAAAAATGTTTTTATTTTTAATATACCACATTCGTTTCAGTATAGCTGTCTATTTTCTTTTCATTATTATTTTGTGCTAAAAATTTTTAATCATTCACTGGAAGTAAAGGGGTTCAATATTTTCCTATATTTTTCCATTCGAAAAAGGGGATTTAAAAGTGACCTTCAGAGGTGCTGGAATTGTAAATTTTTTATTTTTTTAAAACTGAATTTGATGATGTCGATTTATTCAGGGGGGATTTAAGGGAAATGTCCGTTCCATTGGAAATGAAGGGGGCTTAACCATAACTATTAATACCGTGTACTTCCATTGCATCTACTGCAAATATTCTTTGAAATCAAATGTTTATATATAAATATAATCTAAAATTTTGGGAAATGAAAATCCCGATTACAGGTTTTATCAGGGCTTAAGAGATGCTTTAAACTGCGTAACTCCCTCTCTACTTTATCCCCTGCCTGTTGAAAACATAAAAATCAGGCATTAACTTTAAGAAACATGCATTTATCTATCCATTTCCCTTTGTGAATTTCTTATCCATAAGGTTTGACGTATCTAAATTATACTAAACAACAAATAAGGTTTCCAGAATTACTGAGATTACTGAGAATCAAGAGTAAAAGACACTTTGAAAATTAACAGTTATACCTTTCCCTATATCTTTTCCAAGTCTGGGTGATATACTGTCTGATATATTCTGTCTAATATATTCTGTCTGATATATTCTGTCTGGATAGTATTCTGTCTGGATAGTATTCTGAGTTTCCAATCTACTAACTTTAAAATTAAAAAAAGGAAAAAAGTACGTATGAACTCATAAAGTGGGCATATGTCAATTAAATTTATTTAATGAGTTATTAACTTTGCATACTCTACCGGTGTATTAACCGTACATATTAATTGTCCATATAAACCATCTTAACCCGTTACATCTGGGTATTATAATTTTTATGCGAAGAGGGTTATTCATGATAAAGGCTCAATCATTAGACGGCTTATTCGAAAAATTACTTGACGGAAAGTCAATTTTCAAAAACAAAGAGGTTCTTCGTCCTTCTTATACACCGGATCTGTTGTTACACAGGAATGAACAGATAAACAGCCTTGCAACTATCCTGGTTTCTGCACTCAGGGGAGAGACCCCTTCCAATGTCCTTATTTACGGGAAAACAGGGACAGGAAAAACTGCAGTGACCAGATATGTAGGAAAAGAACTTGAAAGGGTAAGTGAAGAAAAGTCAATTTTTTGTTCTGTTGTTTATATCAACTGTGAGGTAATCGATACTCAGTACAGGCTTCTTGCAAATCTTGCCAGGCATTTTGAAGAAGAGGTCCCTATGACCGGGTGGCCCACGGACCAGGTCTTCATGAAATTTAAGGAAGCAATCGATGCAAGAGATCAGGTTATTATCATCATTCTGGACGAAATTGACAAGCTGATCAAGAAAGGGGATGATGTCCTCTACAACCTTTCAAGAATCAACACCGATCTCAAAAAAGCCAAGGTCAGCATGATAGGGGTTTCTAACGACCTTAAATTTACTGAGTTTCTGGACCCCAGAGTCAGAAGTTCCCTGGGTGAAGAAGAACTGATCTTTCCGCCTTATGATGCCGAGCAGATCAGCGACATCCTGAAGCAAAGGGCAAAAATGGCTTACAACGATGGAGTGCTGGGCGAAATGGTAATCCCGCTCTGTGCAGCCTTTGCAGCTCAGGAACACGGCGATGCCCGCAGGGCACTTGACCTTCTGCGCGTTTCAGGAGAAATTGCAGAGAGAGAAAACCAGCCCCAGGTTCTTGAAGAGCATGTAAGGCGTGCGCAGGAAAAGATCGAAATCGACCGCGTCGTAGAAGTCGTAAGGACCCTCCCCACTCAGTCCAAGCTTGTGCTCTACAGCATCATCATGCTCAGGAGCCGGGGAAGAGAAGGCAAGAACGTTACAACCGGTGAGATGTATAATGTCTACCGCCAGCTCTGTCATCATATCGACGTGGATATCCTTACCCAGCGCAGGGTCACTGACCTGATGTCAGAACTTGATATGCTGGGAATAGTGAATGCCGTGGTAGTTAGCAAGGGCCGTTACGGAAGGACAAAAGAAATTTCGTTGAGCGTTCCTGTGGAAAACACCCGCAAAGTACTTCTTGAAGACTACAGGCTCAAACCTCTTGTAGATTTCAAAGCTTCTGTCTTTAACAAGATGTTTTCATAAGGTCCGGATTGTCTACTTCATCCGGCCTTTCCGGCTTTTCAACACATCCTATAAAGCAACCTTAACTTATTCTAAAGTATTCTAACTTATTCTAAAGTATTCTAAAGAACTCTGCCCGTTTCAATCTATTCTTAAAATATGTTCGCAAAGACTCTTCTTTTTGATTTCCTGGTTTTTTATGTAAAAATTATTTCCCACTATTTTTTTAAGAAGTTTTTCTTCAATCTTTCAGAAAATAGTCTTAGTTTTTCAGGAAATAATATATATGATCCTGTGGTTTGACTAGGATCGTATCATAATTAATATGTAATGTATAGATCTATATTATTCAAGTTCCCATACTATTCAAACTATTCAAGTTCCATACTATTCAAGTTCCCATACTATTCAAGTTCCCATACTATTCAAGTTTCTACCAGAATTAATGATCCAATTTCTACCAGATTTAATGATCCAATTTCTATCAGATTTAATGATCCAAATTTATTAACTTGAGGTTCTACTGAGATTCTAATTGAGGTTTCTATTGAGGCTTCTATTGAGGCTTCTACTCAAATTTACTTGATAGCTCAGGCTTATAATTCAAATCTAAGGATTCAGGTTTAAAAGGTAATTTTTGATGAAGATAATAGCGTTTGTAGGCATGCCAGCTTCGGGAAAATCCGAGGCTTCCAGGATTGCTGCTGAGATGGGCATTCCTGTTATTATTATGGGTGATGTGATCCGGAAGGAAGTACTGAAGCGTGGGCTTGAACCCAACGATTCCAATACCGGAATGGTTGCAACAGACCTTCGCAAGTGTGAGGGCATGGATGCCGTTTCCAGGCGCTGCATTTCTCAGATCAGGGAAACAGGTTCGGAACTTGTAGTCGTTGATGGTGTTCGCGGAATTGCCGAAGTGGAGTGCTTCAGGCAGGAATTCGGAAAAGGCTTCATCCTGATTTCCATGTACGCTCCCATTGAGATTCGCTTTTCCAGAGTCCAGAAGAGGGGCAGAAGCGATGATATGAACAGTATCGAAGGCCTTCGCCAAAGAGATGAACGAGAACTCAGCTGGGGCATGGGAGAAGCTATAGAAGCCTCTAATGTGGAGATCGAAAATAAATCCACTCTTGAAGCCTTCAGAAAAGATGTTGTTGAGGTTTTGGAGAACTATTCAGGATCATGCCCGGAAAAAGATCAGACCCGGAAAAAGACCATGCCCGGAAAAATCTGACAGAATAACATTTCAAGAACAAACCCGGAAAATGATGTTTTAAGAACAGATTTGATAGACTAACTTCTCTGAAGACAGCAAGTTATTTCTGTTGAACGGTGTCGAAAAATCAATTCAACTGAAAACTTTCCGGAACAATCAGGAACAATCAGGAACAATCAGGAACAATCACATTGAGATCAATCACATTGAGATCAATCACATTGAGAGTGTAGTGGAGTAGATTTATGATAAGTGTAAAGGTTTCAGCAGCTGTATATCCTACAGAAGACCCTGAAAAGATCACTAAAGCAATTTCAGTTCTTTTTACGGGAATAGAACTTCAAAAAGAAGCAATTGAGGCAACAGAAGCCGAAAAAGGAGTTTCTCCTTCTTTTATCCTTACAGGAGAGGGAGGACTTGATCTCCTGTTTACTCTTCACGGACTTATTCGCAGGGAAAAGATTATAGATAGTATCCGCAACAAGGTTTTCAATAAAGGATTGTCCAGAGAAGGGCTTTTAGTCAGTTTTTTGCTCAACAAGCAGGCAGCTTTTGTCGGAGTTCCCAGTGTTCCTGCTAAAGAAGAATCCCTGGGAGCCATCGAAGTCTTTATCAGGGCAGACTCTTCTGAGGAGATGGAAAGGCTCTTTGAGTGGCTTTTGCCTCTAACAGAAGAAGGGGTGCCAGTTGTTGAAGTGGGAATGGACTATGTGGAAAAGGGCTGAAATTACGAAGTTCAGTTAATTACGAAGTTCAGTTAATTATATTTTAATTCCCGCCCCAAGTTTATGTTAATCAGGGACGAATTAGAAAGACTAAGTAAAAAGGACGAATTAGAAGAGACGAAGTAAAAAGGATGAATTGTCACCATGCAACTGCATAAAATCAGTTTTTCATCGCGTGCGGTCGTTGAAGATCCTTTTAAATGGGCATACACGCTCGAGGACCATGGGTATACGGGCTGGGAGATTGTACAGGAAGGATCCCAGTGCCTTAACAGTAAAACTGTTCAGAACCTGAAGAATATTTATGATACCACCAGCCTGGAAATGACCCTGCATTTGCCTTTTTCTGATATGAACCTTGCAGGTCTGAATGACTCAATCCGTGCAGAAGTCCTCAGGCAGATGAAGCATTACCTGACCCTTGCCTCGAACTACGTCAACCTTGCTGTGGTACATCCCGGATATCTCTCACCTTATGGGGTACAGGTTCCGCAGCAAGCCTATATGACAAACCTTGCCTCTATCCGGGAATTATGTGACTTTGCAGCAGATTTCGGAATCCTTATAGCTGTTGAGAATATGCCCGATTTCCCGAAGATTTTTGGCAAATACCCTGATGAAATGCAAGAAATGCTCGATGCTGTCGGGAGCCACAACGTTGGCTTCACCTTTGATGTAGGGCACGCAAACACTGTTGGGCTTGTAGACGAGTTTCTGGATCAACTGGGAGAGAGGATATCCCATGTTCACATCCATGATAATATGGGCAAAAAAGATGAACATCTCCCTCTTGGAGAGGGCACTGTAAACTGGAAACAGGTTATGGAGAAGCTCTCAAACTATAATGGAATCTTTGTTACCGAAATGGCTTCGGTTGAAGAAGGGATCAAAAGCCTTGAATTCTTAAGAAAGCTGTGAGTTACCTCTGGCTTTTTTATTTGCCGCCTTTTCTTCTCAGTTCTTAACCCCATTTCTCTCCAATTCTTGTTTAATTTTCTCTTTAATTTTTGTCTCATTCCTTTTTCAGTTCTTTTCTTTATTCTTTCAGTTCTTTTCTTTCAGTTCTTTCTCTTTGAGGTAATGGATCCAATCTCCGTGCTCGATTATTTCAGTTTCGGGTTTTTCATCGTAGACATAGATAAAACCCCTTATTTTCTGTTTTTCTATCTCAAGGTCCACATATTCCCTGTGGTACCCGCCAAAAAGTTCCATATAATCAATGGATTTTGCAATTTCAAGCTGTTTTCCGGAAAATCTGCGAACCTCTGCAACAACTGAGCAGCCTTTAACGGGGTATATTCCTGGGTAAGGGCCCAGAGAGTAGAGTGCATACCCGTCGACTTTTGTTGTTCCGAGGAATTCTGATTTTTTCTGTAGATCAAAACGCCGGCTGTTGTAGAGCCCATTTCTTAAGCTTCCGTAAAGTGCCATTACGATCTCTTCACCTTCCGCCCTTTCGTATGAGCGCTGCCAGCAGATGTTTCGGTGGAAGGTGTTCCCGTAAAGGGTTTTGTCTTTCCTTGAGGTTATGTCTTCCCCTGAGCCGTTTTCCATGGCATATCCCTTTTACACTCGGTTTCAAACTTAATCTCAAACTTAATCTCAAACTTAATCTCAAACTTAATCTCAAATTTAATCTCAAACTTATTCCGAAAAACCGTAAGCTGCAAAGCGCTGGGTAATGTCAAGGTTTGCAAGCAGGAAACGGTCTTCTTTGCTGTAGGCAACCTTTTTGTTTCCTGAAAGTTCCAGCACGCAGGTCGTTCCCGGCTTTGCTTCCGTTGCTTCCTTTCCGTCAACCAGGATTTTCTCTACGCGCACAGGTTCGGACTGAAGCCCCACAAAGAGGTGAAGCACACTTTCTGGCTCTATCTTTTTCGTGAATTTTGAGATAGTACATTCCAGAGTATAGTCAGTGGTTACGTTTTCTTTATCAGAAATGATGAAGCCTCTTTCTATATCCTTTGCCTGGACATTTTTAAGGCGCATTCCAACTCTTGTGCCAGTCGGGGCTTCAGTGATATCTACATCATGGCTCTGGATTGATTTAATTTCTATTTCCCTGTCCAGTGGAAAAATTTTGGTTTTATCCTTTTCCTTTGAGGTTCCTTGCTTGACAACTCCAAGCACGACACAACCTTTGCCCATCACATTGAAAGCGTGGTCTATAAAGACCCTTGCAGGCAGGCTGTTAAGTTCTGCATGTTCGACTTCTATTTTTTCTGCCATCTCATTTATTCTGGCTTTAAGGTCTTCCACGCCTTCAAAGGGGTTTTTTGCGCTTTTATTTGTGTTCAGGGAAATGCATTCCCAGTCCTGGAGTGCGGTTCCCGTAGTGATTACCTTTAGTTTTGCCTTAAATTCTTCAACTGCATGCATGTTGGTGCTGTCCGACTTTGTCAGGGCAATAATTCCATGTTTAAAACCGAGCAGGTCCAGTGCGATGATGCATTCCCCGGTATGGGCGTCCAGGCTCGGAGGGATGCACAGGACGGCTATATCGGAAATATTCAGTAATGTGACAAGGGATTTCAAGGTTTTCGGATAGCTTTGAGCATCCATAAAAACCATATTCTTGCCTTCCTTAGCATTGTTATACATTGTTATATCGGAAACTGTTCCTTTTTTCCCGAGGTTTGCGGCAAGGGAGGTCCTGCCGCTTTTTTCTGTCCCTATAATTGCAACGTTTACCATTGTGAGTCCCCTTTTCTGAATCAATTCTATTTAAGGAGTATTTTCCAGATTTGTTGAGTTTGTTTTGAGTGTAAGGATTGATGTAAGGATTGATGTAAGGATTGATGTAAGGATTGATGTAAGGATTGATGTAAGGATTGATGTAAGGATTGAGTGTAAGGATTAATCGAACCTCAATGTTTTTCAGGCAACATACTTTTGAAATCCGCAACTCTCGTTAAAGCTGCACCTTTTAGACTATGGCTTTCGCTAATTTTGTATCTGTCACTGGTATTATTATACTGTAATATATTTCTTTTCGCACTGTTTCCAAGAAACTCAATTAAAAAAAAGAAACTCAATCAAGAAAGAGAAACTCAATCAAGAAAAAGAAAAGTGATTAAAAAAAGAAACTCAATCAAAAATAATCCTCCATAGGTTTTATTGACAGGTCAACACTGTCACCAGAGATCTCCTTCCCATATCGCCTGAGTTTTATCATTGGTGCTCTTATTTACTTTTTTAATATTTATCAAATACTCGTCTCCTGCGGGTTGCGGGGCTTCAAAAATTGCATCCACTCCAAGCCTTTTGAGGTAATCCTCAAATTCTGTCGCGGTTTTCAGGTCCCTTACTCTGATCCTGACCTCCTCATAGAGCCTCTGCCCATTCTTTACACTCTTGATTGCTTCTCTTAGAGGGTTCAGGATGCTTTCCCCAAGTTGCATATAACGCTTTTTGAACTCGGCTTCATTTTCGTCCCATTCTACTGTCTGGAAACCTTCTCTAACAATTCTCGAGAGCATATAGTCCCTGCCCGCTTCATTGTAGAACTTGAAGGCATGTCTGAGGTCAGAGCAGTTACTCTGGGATGAAGTATACTTAAGGGAAGTAAGAACCATTTCAGGATCCTTTATAACCACTCCTTCGTGTTCTTTTTCCCCAAGTTCCCTGATGATTTTTGCAATTTCTTCAGCTGCCGTTTCCAGGGGAATCTCTCCGAAACATCGAACTTGCAGAAAGTTGTATTTCTCCAGAATTTCGTGTTTTCTGGCTACGGAAAGAGGGGTGCCGCTATTTTTCTCCCGGATATCGAAGATGTAGAACTCCACGGATTCGATGCCATAGATTTCTTTTGGAACATAAGGATTGTCAGGGCCCAGCATCTCTCCATAAAGTACAAGCTCGGGAAAGTCGTCAAAAAATCTCAGGTCAAGCTTCTCTTTTGCCCTTTCAGTCGTGTAAGGGCAGACATAGCCGCTCCGGGTGATTGCCAGGACCTCGCCTTTTACGTTTGCTACCCTGACATTATATCCGTTCATTTTTTCTTCAACGATTATCTTTTCAAGCCCGCTGAAATGCTTTTTAAGAGTGGGGTCCAGTACCATAGCTCTCCGGATCTTAGGAAAACCCATAATTACTTCAAACGAATCATCTTTCTCGTAAAGCACGGTTCCCCTTTCAATATGGGAAATCTCTTTGTCGAAGCGGAAAAGGTAGTCATATTTCCCCCAGTTTCTGGCAAGGTAATTCTTTTCAAAAAGGTGTTGAACCCTCTCCCTCTCGAACCCCAGGCAGGCAGACAGCCGGGTTATAAAGTCAGGATCTATTTCCTCATTTTCCTCTTTATTCATATCTGTTTATCTGTGTTCAGGCGTGAAATAAGTTATCATTCCCGGATTGAGTTTCAGGACAGGTCAGTCCACAAGAAATCAGTTGGATAAATCAGTTGGATAAATCAGTTGGATAAATCAGTTGGATAAATCAGTTGGATAAATCAGTTGGATAAATCAGTTGGATAAATCAGTTGGATAAATCAGTTGGATAAAT
>JBFHIK010000075.1:0-9341 GCA_041596555.1 Methanosarcina sp. | reverse complement strand
CTAGGAGCCGGTTGTAAAACTCCGCTTCATCAACTTGCATTGTCCACTCTGGCTACCGTTTTTTATAGGTTTCAAAATTCCCGGAGTCCCGGGATTTTGGCACAATCTCCATTACATCTATAGCCTTGGAGCTATAGCCTTTGGAGCTATAGCCTTTAGACTATAGTTATGTCCTGTTATGTCCTGCATTCTATTTATGTAAAAGTAATTAAAAGGTTATTGTGCTCTGGGTCCAAGAGCCTGCTGGATCTGCTCCTGAAGTTGTTTGAAGCGGGTAGTAAGCCTTTCTTCCTGTCTTGAAATAGACTGAAGCCTGAGTGAGAGGGTTTCTTCCCTATCTTTAAGTTTTGAAATGGACTCCTCTTTGTTTGTTTTTATTACCAGTTCTCCGACATTACGGTAGACCACTGCATCGTCAGCCAGTCTTTCTAATTCGTCAAGAGCCATCTTGGACTCTTTTTGCATAGCTTCAATCTGAGATTTCTGCATGGTCAGCGCCTGAACCTGCTGCTGTACCTGCTGAAGCTGTGCTATCTGGTTCTGGATTTGAGGAGGTAATTCTGAAGTCATATTATTTTCACCTGAGTCTTCAATAAACCTGAAATGATTTTAATGTTTCTGTCCTTACAGCATCCGAAAATAATCTTCACCACCAGAAAATAGCTTAAAACCCTCTTCCAAAAACTTAAAAAACATGTTCAACTTAAGTAAATACCCCCAAACAATTAAATTAATATGATAAAGATGCTGTAGAAACCTTATGGTTGAATATGTTAGCAGCCATGAGATACGCGTTAAACCCTGAGATTAAAAAGCCTTAAAAGGTTTTCAGCAAAAGATAATCATAAATGGACATTTATAATATATCCTATTAAACAGATTATTTAGCAAATCAGTCAGGTGTATGTCAAACCTAACAGGCATCCACCAGAATTAACCTGTGCGCACTCAGACTTACATTATAGATTAAACCAATATTCAGGAGATTACCAATATTCAGGAGATTACCAATATTCAGGAGATTTTTTAAATGGAAGAAAATATGGAAAAAGGCGGAAACCTTGAAGAAATTAAATCTCTTCTTGAAAAGTTTACAAATGCCCACGGAATTTCCGGCTTTGAAGGTGACGTCCGGAAACTGCTTGAAAAAGAGCTCGAACCCTATGTTGACAGTATGCGTAAAGATGTCATGGGAAATCTTATTGCTGTTAAAGAGGGAAAAGGGCCTTCTGTAATGCTGGCTGCCCATATGGATGAAATAGGGTTAATGGTCAGATATATAGATGATAATGGATTCCTGCGTTTTGTCGGGATAGGGGGATGGTTTGACCAGACTCTCCTGAACCAGAGAGTTATTGTCCACGGCAAAAAGGGCTCTATTTACGGAGTTATAGGTTCCAAACCCCCTCATGTGATGAAAGATGAGGACAGGAAAAAACCCGTGAAACTTGAGGATATGTTTATTGATGTAGGAGCGAAAGACAGGGAGGATGCCGGGAATCTGGGACTTGAGATCGGCACCGCAGTTTCAATTGACCAGGAATTCGTACCCCTGGCAAACGGGAAGGTTACATCCAAGGCTTTTGATAACCGCGCAGGAGTTGTAATTCTCCTTGAGGTCATGAAACAGCTCCACGAACGCAAAATTGACGCAAATGTCTATGCTGTGGGCACGGTTCAGGAAGAAGTAGGGCTCAAAGGAGCAAAAACCTCTGCTTTCGGCCTCTGTCCGGACGTCGCCCTTGCTCTTGACACCACTATCCCGGGAGACCATCCGGGTATCAGCAAGACCGATTCCGCCATGGAACTGGGAAAAGGGCCCGTAATAACTGTAGCAGACGCGTCGGGAAGGGGTCTTATAGCTCATCCTCAGATTCTCAGGTGGCTTCGGGAAACCGCAGGTGAATACGAAATCCCCTATCAGCTGGGCGTAGGTTCTGGTGGCACCACCGATGCAACGTCAATACACCTCACAAAGGAAGGTATTCCTACGGGTACGGTTAGTATAGCTACACGCTATATTCATTCTCCAGTGGAAGTTCTGGATACGGCAGATATAGAAGCTTGCGTTTCCCTCATTGTAAAGGCAATCGAAAATGTAAAAAAATATTTCTAAAACTTCATTCTTAATTTTTTTACGGGCAATCCGAAGAGCATAGCAGGACCATTTTCCTGCAGTGTGAGCTGTACGGGCAGTTTCCTTAAAGGTGCCCTACACAGGTTTTTCCACAAGGGTACCCGCTATTAGCTGTTCCTGCTGATTTGCGAAAAACCCTCTGGATTCTTTTTTCTCTCTTCTTGTTTTTCTTGCTGCAAGGCTTCTGACCAGCTTTTATCTTTATTTTTTTTAAAAAGTAAGTTATATTGTTAACTGGAAACTAAAAATACTATGGTCTACCTATTGAAGAGAAGTTTCAGAGAGCCCTGGAATAAATTCGGGGATATTCCCTGATAGAAAGGGGTTTCTGAGATAAAATATCTGTAATATATCTGTAATATAATAGTCAACTACCCATCACTAAAGTAACGGGCATTCTGCCTTCGACTTTCGTAAAATGGGTTTGCAAAATTGGATAAAATAATATAAAATAGTGGTTATATTATATCCTGTCGTGCAAAATTAATCTATTATAATAAAAACCAAAACTGAGGGATTATATTATTCGAAAATATTCGCTTTCTTGATACTACTTTGAGAGATGGTGAACAGACACCTGGCGTAGCTCTGACCAGAGAGAAGAAACTCTTAATTGCCCGGGCCCTTGATGAGATGAAAGTCTCTGTAATCGAGGCAGGCTCTGCAATTACTTCCGAAGGTGAACGGGAAGCCATCAAGGCTGTAGCGAACGCAGGGCTCAATGCCGAAATCTGCAGTTACTGCCGGATTGTAAAATCGGATGTTGACCATGCTCTTGAATGCGATGTCGATTCAATTCACCTTGTAGCTCCGGTTTCGGACCTGCACATCAGGACGAAACTCAAAAAGGACCGGGATGCAGTACGGCAGATCGCAGCAGATGTCACTGAGTATGCTAAAGACCACGGCCTGATTGTGGAACTGAGCGGGGAAGATGCCTCGCGGGCAGACCTTGAGTTCTTAAAAGCCATTTATGCTGACGGAATAGCCGCCGGAGCTGACAGGTTATGCTTCTGCGATACTGTAGGGCTTCTGGTGCCTGAAAAGACCACCGAGATTTTCCGGGACCTGTCTTCCTCCTTAAAAGCCCCTATCAGCATTCACTGCCACAATGACTTCGGTTTAGCAACTGCAAATACGGTTGCTGCGCTTGCGGCAGGAGCAAAGCAGGCACATGTGACAATCAATGGGTTAGGGGAAAGAGCTGGGAATGCTGCTCTTGAAGAAGTCGTAATGAACCTTGAATGGCTCTATAAATATGATACCGGTATCAAGCATGAGCAGATATACCGAACTTCGAGGCTTGTAAGCCGGCTGACCGGAATTCCCGTGTCCCCTAACAAAGCCCTTGTAGGGGGAAATGCGTTCACTCACGAAGCAGGAATTCATGTGCACGGGCTTCTGGCTGACAAGTCAACTTATGAGCCGATGAGTCCCGAATATATCGGACGGCAGCGCCAGATCGTACTTGGTAAACATGCAGGACGGAGCTCTATTACTCTTGCCTTAAAGGAAACGGGGCTTGAGGCTGATGAGGCTCAGACTGAAGAGATCTTCAACAGAGTCAAGCAGATGGGCGACAATGGGAAACATGTAACCGATGCTGACCTGCAGACCATCGCAGAAACCGTGCTTGATATTTACAAGGAACCTCTGGTAAAATTAGACGAATTCACAATTGTATCCGGAAATCGGGTAACTCCAACCGCTTCCATAAAGCTCAATGTAAAAGACAAAGTTATCGTACAGGCTGGAATCGGAAACGGACCTGTGGACGCTGTGATAAATGCTATCCGAAGAGCTGTAAGTTCCTGTGCCGAAGACATTATCCTTGAAGAGTACCATGTAGACTCAATTACCGGCGGAACTGATGCTCTTGTAGAGGTAAGGGTAAAACTCTCCAAGAACGGAAAGTCAATTACCGCAAGCGGAGCAAGAACGGACATTATCATGGCCTCTGTAGAAGCCGTAATGAACGGGATGAACCGCCTTATCCGGGTAGAGTAAGTCACAAAAGGATGCGGAACTTCAAAGATTTCTCAGGAGGATTTTTATGTCCTCCCTTCTTTTCCTGTTTGAAGAAATTTTTGAAATAGGGGATCTCTGGCACTCTTAAAACCCGGAGAAACCCTTATCCCTATATAACATGATTGATTATGATATATTTGTCAACTACCCCATACTAAACAGTGTGGCTTGCAAAAGCCCTGGTTGACCAGCCTGAGTCTTAATTGACTACGTTGGAAATGTCATGATACCTGCGAATGCTTCCTCAGTTTGTAGCTCTATCGTGTAGCATTAAAAGTCCTGAGAGGTAGGGGCGGTGTGCTACACCTGACAAGCATATCCAACATTGGCGAGGGGAGACGGTTTTCCAAAACCGTGTTACCTGCTAAGGAAATTCGTTTCCAGAGCAGAGTGGAGAAATCCAAACGTGGAACGGAATGCCAGATAGTTGATGGCATTCCTCTCTGCGCTAAAGCAACAGGGCTTCCTGCCTGTCACATGTGAGAGTGTGAGAGATAAAAAAGTATTTCTTATAAACACACCCTAACTGGAAAGGTACCCATCTGGAATGTGGGTATCCAGTTAGACCAACATCTCAAGAGATAAATAAGGAGATAAATAATGACAACCGGGTCAACAGAAAAAGTTAACGGCGCAAAGGCTGTTATAAAGTGCCTTGAAAAAGAAGGAGTTGACACTCTCTTCGGGTATCCGGGAGGGCAGATCATTCCTTTCTACAACGAACTTTATGATTCAGATCTGCGCCACATACTTGTACGCCATGAACAGGCAGCAGCTCATGCTGCAGACGGGTACGCCCGTGCTACTGGAAAGACCGGGGTCTGCGTTTCTACCTCAGGTCCCGGAGCAACCAACCTGGTAACAGGTATTGCTACCGCATATATGGACTCAGTGCCAATTGTAGCCTTAACCGGCCAGGTACCCAAATTCCTTATCGGAAACGATGCTTTCCAGGAAGCAGATATTACAGGCATCACTCTGCCAATTACCAAGCACAACTATCTCGTACAGGATGCAGAAGAAATCCCGAGGATTGTAAAAGAAGCCTTCCATATAGCTTCCACCGGAAGGCCTGGCCCGGTATTAATTGACCTTCCAAAGGATATCCAGAATGTAGAGTTTGACCTGCACTATCCTGACAAGGTGGAGCTTAGAGGCTATAAGCCCACTTTCAAGGGCAACACTCAGCAGATAAAACGAGCCGCCGAAGAAATTGCAAACTCCAGCAGACCTATAATCTATGCAGGAGGGGGAGTTATAAGCTCAAACGCGAGTGCAGAACTCGTTGAGCTCGCCGAGACTATCCTGGCTCCGGTTACTACAACTCTTATGGGCATAAGCTCTATCCCGACTGAACATCCTCTCTATGTCGGAATGCTGGGGATGCACGGGTGCAAATACGCAAACTATGCAATTCAGGAGTCTGATCTTATCATTGCTGTGGGAGCAAGGTTTGACGACAGGGTTACCGGTAAACTCGAGTCTTTTGCCCCCAATGCCAGGATTATCCATATCGATGTTGATCCTGCCGAGATCTCCAAGAATATAAAGGTGCATGTCCCTATTGTCGGGGACGCAAAACAGGTACTCAAATCCCTTATTAAATATATCAAGCGCTGCAATTCTGAGGAATGGATTGAAAAGATAAATCAGTGGAAGAAGGAATATCCTCTTGGCTACAGTCAGATGTCTCCTGATGTGGTAATGCCTCAGTTTGTCGTCAAGCAAATATCCGAAGCCTGTGAGGACGCAATCATAGTTACGGAAGTTGGGCAGCACCAGATGTGGGCGGCTCAGTTCTTCAAATACAGCACGCCCAGAACCTTCCTTACGTCAGGTGGGCTCGGCACAATGGGATACGGGTTCCCTGCAGCTATGGGAGCCAAGGTCGGAAGGCCAGATAAGACCGTTATCAATATATCAGGCGACGGCTCTTTCCAGATGAACTCTCAGGAGCTTGCAACTGTGGTCCAGAACGATATCCCGGTTGTTACCGTGGTCCTGAACAACGGTTATCTGGGCATGGTCAGGCAGTGGCAGGAACTCTTCTACGACCGGAGGTATTCCTGTACCTGTATCAAGGGCAGTGTCGACTTCGTAAAGCTTGCTGAAGCCTATGGAGCTCTCGGGCTGCGTGCAGAAAAGCCGTCCGAAGTCAGGCCCGCAATCGAAGAGGCTGTCAGGTCTGGCAGGCCGGCTGTTATCGATGTGATTGTTGAATGTGAAGCAAATGTCTACCCCATGGTGCCGGCAGGAGCTGCAATTAATGAGATCCTTGACCAGGAGGAACAATAATGAAACACACGCTTGCAGTCCTTGTGGAAAACAAGGCAGGTGTGCTCTCCAGAGTAGCTTCACTGTTCGCAAGGCGCGGATATAATATCGACAGCCTGGCTGTGGGAGTTACTGAAGACCCTGATATTTCGAGAATAACTATTGTGGTTCATGGGGATGACCATGTAGTCGAGCAGGTAACAAAACAGCTCAACAAGCTCATAGACGTTATTAAGGTCTCGGATATCGGAGGTGACGAAGCGGTCGAGCGGGAGCTTGCCCTTATTAAGGTCGCAGCCGATGCTAACACAAGGGCAGAGATAATCCAGATTGCAAATATCTTCAGAGCCAGGATAGTGGATGTTGCCCCTAAGTCCATGACTGTTGAGATAACAGGGGACGAAGGCAAGGTCCAGGCAATTGAAAAACTTCTCCGCCAGTTCGGGATCAAGGAACTGGTCAGGACAGGCAAGATTGCAATTGTGCGCGGGTCAAAGAAGGTTTAAATATTAAGGGCAGGTAAAGAGAGGTGGCTGCTCAATTATTTTTTCACAGATTCGGGCAACCGGAAGCCTTTTTTAATTAAAAAGGTCTTCTAAAAAACATTCTGGGTTTCCGCCCTCTCTTTACATTTCAGAAGGCTTTCCGGGCCCAGAAACGGTAACTTTTCGAAAATCAGTTTAATTCTCAGGGAAATGTGTGTTTAAATTAATACACTTCCCCGAATATTGCAGGAAATTTTCATTGAATAATTAAGGAATATAAGAATTAATCAGTAAAACCAATCCGAAGAATTAATCAGTAAAATCAATCTGAAGAATTAATCAGTAAAATCAATCCGAAGAATTAATCAGTAAAATCAATCCGAAGAATTAATCAGTAAAATCAATCAGGAGAATTAAGTAATGGCAACGATAATTTATGATGACGAAACCACTTTTGATGCACTTAAAGATAAAACAATCGCAGTAATGGGCTACGGAAGCCAGGGCCATGCACATGCCAGAAACCTGCACGAGTCCGGGCTCAATGTTGTAGTCGGGCTAAGGAAAAGCAGTTCCAGCTGGGCAAAAGCTGAGTCTGATGGTCTGAAGGTCATGACTGTTGAAGACGCTGCAAAAGCTGCAGACGTTATCATGATCCTCCTTCCGGATGAAAAGCAGGCAGCTACTTACTATTCTCAGATTGAGCCCAACCTGAAAGCCGGCAATGCCCTTGTTTTTGCTCATGGCTTCAATATCCACTACAACCAGATAGTGCCTCCAAAAGATGTGGACGTTTTCATGGTCGCCCCCAAAGGTCCCGGACACATTGTCAGGAGAACCTACACAGAAGGCATTGGAGTGCCGGGCCTGATTGCAGTCTACCAGAATGCAACCGGGAATGCAAGGGAACTTGCTATCTCCTACGCCAAGGGTATCGGGGCAACCAGGGCAGGAGTTTACGAGACCACCTTCCGTGAAGAAACCGAAACCGACCTTTTCGGAGAACAGGTTGACCTCTGTGGAGGGCTTTCCTCACTTATCAAGAACGCTTTTGAAGTGCTTGTGGAAGCAGGGTACCAGCCTGAAATGGCATACTTCGAAACCTGCCACGAAGTCAAACTTATTGTGGACCTTATTTACGAAGGCGGGCTTGAGAGAATGTGGCACTCTGTCTCCAACACTGCCGAATATGGCGGCATGACCGTTGGCCCTAGAATTATCAATGAAGAATCCCGTGAAGCCATGTACGTGGCTCTTGAGAGGATCCAGAACGGAGAATTTGCAAAGGAATTCATCCTCGAAGGCATGGTCAACCACCCTGTACTCAAAGCCATGGAACGCCAGGAAAAGGAACACCCGCTTGAGATTGTCGGCAAGGAAATCCGGGCAAACATCCCCTGGCTCAACAAGAAGATTGATGATGACTGAGTCTTAAGTTGCTTTTTTTAGTTTCAGGCCACCAGTTAGGTGGTCTGGCAGCTTCTTTTTTGGATTTTTTTCTGGATTTTTTTCTGGCTGGTTGCCCTTCATTAACTGTTTGATCCATTCTGATACCGGAGCTTGAAGCTTTCAATCCTTCTTCCCCGCGCCGCGCAGGGTCTTGGCCGGCCTGCCAATCAGATAAAAAGCGACCCTAAAACCCGGTCCCACAATCAAGAGAGACAGATATTGAAATAAATATAGACCGAGAGAACAATTTTATTTACCCCAAAATTATTTTATGGCTTTTTTCTGAGGCTGCACGAGGATAATTCCTTACTGTTTGCCGGCAACGTTTAATAACTTGATTCCTATTTTTTAACAAAAAGTTCATAAATCTGAAATTGAAAATTCAATCCGGAGAGTAAATATGCCAGTAACAGGAGAAAGCAAAGTCATTGACACTATCCTCAACAGACGGAGTGTCCGGGAGTTTACGGATAGGCCCGTCAGCAAGGACGAAATCAACACAATCCTGAATGCAGGCCGCTGGGCTCCTTCCGGGTTGAATAACCAGCCCTGGCGCTTTATAGTTGTCCGGGAAAAGGGTGCCATTATGCAGCTTTCGGAATGCACTCATTATACGAAAGTGGTTGCAGGCGCACCGCTTCTGATTTCTGTCTACCTGGACACTGAAAATTCCTATTCCCACACTAAAGACGTCCAGGCAATCGGGGCTGCCATCCAGAACATGCTCCTTGCAACGTGTGAACTCGGCCTGGGCGCGGTCTGGCTCGGTGAGATATTAAAACAGAATGAGAAGGTCAATTCAATTCTTGAATGCCCCTCAAAACTCGAACTCATGGCTGTGCTGGCTATCGGAGAACCAGTCCCGAAGGACAGGACTTCAACACGTAAGGCCCTTTCGGAACTTGTGTTTGAAGACAGGTATGGGCAGAAATGGGACAAATAAGCTCCTGAATTCAAAGCTCCTGAGT
>JBFHIK010000074.1:0-9383 GCA_041596555.1 Methanosarcina sp. | reverse complement strand
CGGAGTAATGCTCAGGCCCCTGTGAATAAGGAGAGGGACACCGTCTTTCCAGGCTTCAAGCCCGCGCGAGGTATGGAGCACGACGTCGAACCTGCGGGAGAGCATATCGGCGAGCAGGGACGCAGTGCTTGTCTTTGCTTTTACGCCTGTTATCTCAACTATTCTTATATCCGAAAGCTCCGGGTCATCCTTCAGGATTTTCCCTATGGCTTCGTGGTGTGAGAGAACTGTTTTTCCTTCCGACCTGGCTTTTGAAAGCATAGGATAGGCTGGGTCCAGATGCACAGGTGCTATAAGGAGATCGAATTCGGATAAAGGGAGAGGAGCTTTTGAACAGCGTATACCGTACTTATCCTCAAGCTCCCCGAGCAGCGCCTGGTCAACGGTCCCGTAAACGTCTACTCCGGAGACATCATATCCCAGAGCTGCGAGTTTTTTTGCGATTGGAATGCCGCCGTGGGTCAGATCGAGCACGGCAAGCTTCTTCCGAAAAAGGTCCATAATAAAAACCGGACCCGGATATTCAAATCTACAGGGATTCCTGGACCCTTTTAAAGACGAGTTCAGCTATCAGGGAGTCGGCTCCGAGGGGTTTTGCGTAGCAGAGAGGAACTGCTTCCCCATCAATTTCCAGGGTTCCGCAGCCGTTTTCATCCAGATTCAGAATCTGTGGGATATCCTTTGTGATATGGACGCCTGAAGCCAGGAAAACAGGTACTGCTGAAATCTTTGTTACTCCTGTACCTGAAAAGCCTGCAATTGCTTCTTCCAGAGTTGGCTCACTGTTTTCCATAAAGCCGGCTCTAACAACAACATCAGAGTGATTCTGTGCAATGTAATCTGCGATCTGGCTAACTACTTCTTTATTGTAAGGCAGTTTGCTCCCATGGCCGATTGCCAGGATTCCTATTTTTTCTGTCATTTTTAAGACCTCATTTTAAGTTTAAACTTAATAACATTATCAGAATTTGTTTAACACAATTAGTTTAATTTGTAACATCACAGAGTTTAACATAGTTAGGATTTATGTGATATAATATCTTCGTTTCTAAAAACCCATGTGTTTTAATTAATTAATGAAGTCGCCAGTAACTGTTTTACATCATAAAAATTAGGTGTTTAACCCCAAACCTGCTTCGTTTCAGTTTGAGCTTTCTGGTGCCATCTTTGTGCCTGTAACAAATAATCAAAGATAGTACTGTGATTCCAAAGTAGGTTCACAAAACTTGATTTTTGAATCTGCCCACCGATCACGAATGCAGCTGCAAACCCCAATTAATCAAAAAGAAATTGAGGCACCAGGAACCAAAAATACATGGTTAAAGTTCTGGTACCCTCAGTTCAGGTATGTCTTGCTTCCAATGGAGACCAATAACAAGGGACAGTATGGAAGAGACCTGACTACACATCATTTTTTTGGATTTTTAGAAGGTTCATCTCAATCAGATGAAAGCCAATCATTTATCTCTGACCAGAGTTCGGCAGAATTGTTATCTAGCAATAAGCTGGCGTGACCCTGGGAATTCCAGTTCATGGATGTGACCTCATCATTTGTTTTTCCAACCTCGTTTTTATACCACCATGAGCCATAATCTCCAAACCCTCCTCCAAGCCCAACATAAAGAACCGGAGAGTCTATTCTGGAAGCATCAATTTCATACCCATCCACATTACCCATCAGCCCGGCCATATATTGATCCATATACTTTGGTGTGTAGGGGACAGCCCCCCCGGTCAAAGTGACACTGAGTAACCGACTTTCGTCAACATAATAAAGGCCGCTGAGGTCCCCGCTCCAGTAGTGATAGTCCGGAGTATAGGGATGATCACTAAATGCATATGTCTGGCTGGCCAGGAGCCTGAATAACTGGATGTTTGTAAGGCCAGACACAAGAGAACTTCCCTCTGGATTTGAGGAAGCATCGGAGGCTACCTGCATCATAACTGCCATGCCAGTACCATAATATTCCCCATTTTCGATACTCTCGGAAATGCTATTAAATTCCTGTGCCTGACCCTGTATTAAATCTGAATATTCAGGGTCATACTTGATGATAATATCAACAGGCACTATCCTGACAACAGATCCCAGGGGCAAATCATCGTACTCGCTTGCCTCATAAGCTGTAAGAAGCAGTGCTCCATGACTGTGGCCAATTGCCATAACTTTTATCTTTTCGGCAGATTTGCCACTTAAGAACGCGGTGTGGTTTTTTGATGCAGCGATGCCTTTGTATGTGTCACCAAGGTGTTCATCCACAGTCCAGCTTTCCATGAAACTGAAATCGTCTTCAGTTGATGGAATATTTGTCTCTCTCCTATCCAGGATATATACACTATACCCACGTTGAGCATAGTATATCGCCATGTCAGAATAGAACTTCTCAGTCAAACCCTGCCCTGGAAGAATTACCAGATTTTTTTTTGTGTTTGTATGCCAGGGACTTTTCTCCTTCACATAGTTAGTAAGAGTGATACTGTCATATTCTCCATGCCCAACATTTACCTTAATTTTATATTCTGCCACGTCCCCGGAAACAAGACCAATTCTATCATTTTCTGTTAAAGGCAGATCTGATTTTGAACTAGCATCTGATTTTGAATTAACATCTGCTTTTGAATTAGCATCTGATTTTGAATTAGCATCTGATTTTGAATTCACAAACGAAGAAGGATCATATGCAATCCCCAACTTACCTGAATGGATATCATTATCACCCACCTGTATATCAGGAACCACGGCTGAAACCGGGGAAGAAACTGACAACAGAACCAGGAAAGTAGATTTTAATAGTATCCGCATTCTTACGTTCTTATTTTTATGAGGCATTAAATCTAAAATCAAAGCTGCTACTGCCAATGCGGCTGAATGCATTTTATTGTTAGTTTTTATGCTCTCAATCTCCTTTATCTACCCATCATTTCTCATATTAAAAATGTTAAGATTAAGAACTTCAGGTCAATTTTTAAACTTACTCTTTTGAATCTGAGCTTTATAAAAATCCTCTAATTTGAAAGAATATGTATAAAGTTAAGAAATTAGACCGTGTTGGTTTTTGTGATAATTATATACACAAAACAACGAAAGACCGAAGAGAAAAAGGAAAAAGGAAAAGTTGCTGAGGAAGTTCACTAGTAAGAACGAGAACCAAACAGATCAAATCGGCAGAAATATGTAGCTGAGAATTAAAAATTGGTTTCCCGGGTTAGGGAAAATATTCTCTTGAACCAGGAGACGGTTCTTCAGTGTTTAATCTCTCTCAATTGCGGGGTTGGTTCTAAGATTATTTTTTATCCGGCTGACGGCTTGCCCCAAACCCGTGCGGTGCAGGAATTGAAAAACTTTAGAACTCGATCAGGCCGTTCGGGTAATATTTAATACATCCCCCCTGGAAGTATACGCCTCCGGGATGCCTGTACCCGTTTGACCCGCTCCAGTCGAAGTTGAGCCAGTACTGTGTCTCCTGCCCATCTTCAAGCGCCCTTTCCGAATACCAGATATTTTCGGCGGAGGGGTATCTCTCTGCTATATAATCCAGTATCCCGTAAGCCGTGTCCCTGTCAGCCCCTATGTAGAGTTCGGGATAAGCATGCCCGTAAGACTCATTGTATGCCGTAACTACCCTTGTATTGAACCCCATATTTTTCAAAAGGGCAGACATAACAATCGAATAATCATCGCAGTCTCCTACATATCCGCTGGCGATAGTCTGTGAAGCCCCGAAGAAGAACTCGGCGTTTTTGTCGTACCTGTAATTCCAGTTCCGGTTCACGTAATTAAAAACATCACATGCATCTTCGATATTGTATCCTGAAGTCTTTCCTGTGATATTGAAGACCTCTTCCCCTACTTTTTCCTCTCCTGACCCTATAGCCCTCTGGAAGTTCAGAGACAGCAACCTGTAATCTTTTGGATAAACAGCACCTGATCTCTCTTCTAAATAAGTGGGCACCTCAGGTATCCCCGGGGAGGCGATACTTTCGGCGCTATCACCACTTTCGGCAAGATCAACCTCTTCGGCTTCGAACTCTTCCTCCGGTACAGTACCCTCAGGAAGCAGTTTATTCATCTCATCATCGACATTATTCATCCCATCATCGACAAGAATCTCCTTAAGGCTGCCAGTATCCATACAGCCGGCTGTCAGGGAGACAAGAAAAATAAGGGATATAAATTTCAAAGCCTTTGCATGAACCATAAAATCAGCTCCAGAAGTACTAAATAAGTTTTAGAGGGTAATAAACGTCTGTGACGGCTCCCGATAATAGATTAACAGGCATCTACGGTATCGCAAACGATGCTATACAGCTCAGGAGTAATTATAAGTCCTGTCTCGCCAACACCGTTCAAGGCTTTACATGCAGGACTTCTCTACATAACCTTATAGATTAAGTTCAGAGCAAAGTCTAGCTGACCTACTTGAGTCTTTTCAACTTCTGGTAGCAAAAACTAGCCAATATAGAATAGGACTGGAAGACAAATTAAGATTTACAGGCAACAATTACCAGGAAAGTTAACGGCTGTATCCCGCCATTAAAATGACGGGGATTCGCCTTCTACACTCTTAACTTCGAACATTGACCTCTGGTTTCAATACCAGAGTTTACATGCCCTTCTTTCTACATGCCCCTCTTTCTTCTCAAAAATATCCCGCATTTTGGATAATCTAGCCCTTCACAGTATTTTCCGTTAGGCTGAAATTGAGAACAGGACGAATAATATTTGCATTTTACATGTAATATAATGGATAAAATACCTATTTAAAGCCCCCCATAATATTATAAGATTTAATATTGCCATTGATATTCAGATGTATCCATGTATATTAAATCTTGCATTGTTACCCCCTTCAAGCCTGGATCTGCCCTGTTTCATTCCATGATTCCCTTGCATTTCCAGAAGAAATTTCGATTATTTTAAAGTATGGCAGCCCCTTAACTGCCAGCTGAGCCATTGAGTACTCGAGATCTGGAGCAGGTTCCTTAATCCTGAGAGGGCTGGCTATGGCGTTGAGCAGTTCCGCAAGGCTGGGGCTGTTCGACTTCCAGATCCCATTACTCTGTGTTTCGGCTGTAAAGATTTTCCATTCTATTTTTACGGACATTAGTATTCTCCCCTTAAAAAATGATTATTCAATCGAGCCAGATGCTCAAAAAAAATAAATTATATGTACTCAGTCGTAACTATTTAAATATGTTTTTATATATAACTTTCTATCTTCGGTGTAATTCGGCTTTTCCCCTCCTTAAAAGCCTTAGATCGTCCACCGTTACATGACTGATGTTTTAAAGTTCCTAAACGTGAATATATGTGTGATACTCTCAAAACCAAACTTTATAAATTATTGTATAGTAATATAATGATATTTAGAGAAATGAGTCTAAATTTTATTTAGAGACAAATATCGGTAATAGAACACGCATGCAAATAAGTTTTATAGAAGAAATTTTCCTTAATAGGTATAAGAAAAGAAAATTAGGACTATATAAATTGAGAAAAGGGATTTTATTATAATATGATTTCGATAAATCCCGGATTCAGCAAGTTGATTATAACCAATTTATACGCGTGAGACAAAGTATGGAGGTTTTCGAAATAATCTTTAAGAAATTCCACATGCTGTTTTGCGGTCTCACAGAAAGCTCAGGAAATCCAGTACAATCTGATTAAATTCAGCAGGTTTTTCCATGTTTGGCACGTGGGCGGTGTCGGAGATGACAACCTTTTTTGCTCCTTTGATCTCGTTAGCCAGCATGTCAGCAGCCCGCAGGATTTCAGGATTATCAAGAGAGCCAGCCATCACTAACGCAGGAACACTGATCTCCCCAGGTCGCCCGGCAGCCGGCGGATTGAGCGGATTAAGAGGATTGGCATCGGCTATGGCCCATGTTCCATTTTCGACCGGAATCCGGTTCATCTCAGTTGCCCGCTGACGGACGCGAGAGTCAACCTGCTCCGGCTGACGGAAACTGCCATCAACCCAGAGACGGATCTGCAGGCCACTTACGCGGTTCAGGTCTCCCTGTTCGAGAGCCTGCAGCATTTCCAGAAGCTGAGATGGAGGGTCACCTCTCATTTCAAAGCCCCCCGGAGTCCCGCTGACAACAATCAGCGACCGCACCATTTCAGGGTGCTCGAGAGTAAAATCAATGGCGATTTCTCCTCCCATGGAGCATCCCAGTATGTGTGCATGTTCAATACCGAGCTCCTGCAGCAAGAGGTACAAATCCTGACGGCGGGAAACCGGCCCTGTTGCAGGATCGGATTTTCCGAACCCGCGCATATCAAAACGAAGAACCCTGTAATGCTGTGCAAAGGCATCCCACTGCCCGTTCCACATACGGCTGTCAACAAAGCCCGCATGGATGAGCACGAGCACCTCTCCCTTCCCCTCAATTTCATAGTAGAGCTTTCCGTCTCCAAGGTCAACGTATCCGGTAGTCATGTAAGTGCCCCTTCTCTTTAATTTCAGCCCTGATTCTTATTTTAGAGAATATTTTATTTTGATTGTTTGAACCCGGACTCCTTAATATTATTGGATCTTCTATTGGATCTTCTGTTTACCGTATCTAAACCCTATCTTAATCCCGGCATTAATCCGGTCTTAATTCTGGTCGTTCTCCTTCCTGATCCTTGCATATACCTTCCGTACAGATTTTTTCAACAGGTAATTAAGACTTTCTTTTGAGATCGGCTTTGATTTTTTAACTATCATAACCGGCTTTCGGGAATGCCTTGCAATCCTCTGTGATAGAGTCCCTAGCAAAGAAATCTTAAACCTCTCGCTCGAATCACCAATAATTGTCAGGTCATAGCCGTTTGAAACTTCCAGTATGGCGTCCTCTATAGAGTATCTTTCGAGCAGTTTGTAGCTTGCAGGTACCGAAGTTATCTTTGCAACAAGCCCTTCAAGTTCGGTGGAGATTTTCACCTTATATTCCGGATCTTCATCGGGACTGACAATGCTAATTATTCTAATTGATGCCCCGGCATTTGCAGCGATTTTTTTTGCCAGATAAAGACCGTGTACCGAATTTTCTCTTCCATTATATGCCACAAGGATTTTCTTAATGCTGTCAGGCAGATGTCCTTTTAATAGGGCGATCTGGCTTTTTGAGGACAGGAGAACATCATTTGTTACGTCTCCATGTGAGTAGTTGAACCCCTTTGATTCGTGCCAGCCCATAATAATTATGTCTGCCTTCTCTATTTCAGCCTGTTCAATAATTGAATTTGAGATTTCGTGGTCAAAAGCAAAGATAAATTCCCTTTTATTCCCGAATTTTGCAGGATACTGCTCAAAATCTTCATGGAAACGGCAGTCCATTTCTATCTTTTTCTCGTGGTAAGCCTCCTGAGCTACCATTAAGGTTGTCTGGCGCGGGACTTCAATTATGTGCAGGCAAATTATCTCACTTCCCAGGAAATCTGCCAGCTTCAGAAGGTCTCGCTCATGCCCGGGATTGGAAACTGGAACAAGTACCCTGCCAACAGCATTCGGTTCAACGCTCACTCTTTCAACGTTGTTTTCCAGCAGGTCAAACAGGTTATATTCTGGCATGGCTTTGCCTTTTCCATAGAACATGTACCAGCCGGCTCCGGCAAAGATCATCAATACGGTAAACAGTAAAGGTAAACCCCCAAGAAGAGGCAGCAATAATATGCTCCCGACCACCCCGAATATTTGCGTAAAAGGGAAAAAGGGATCGCGAAATGTGGGTTCATATCCGGGTAAAGTCCGTTTTCTGAGGATGATTACTGCCATATTGAGCAGGATAAATATCAATATGTTAAAGGCGCCACCAAGTTTTGCCAGCTGCTCTATGTTGAAAAAAAACAGAAGCGCAACCATTACAATTCCGGTGATCAGTATAGCGTTGTGAGGAGTCTCAAATTTTTTATGGATCGTAACAAACCATTCCGGCATCAGCGCATCTCTGCTCATTGCAAAAGGAAACCTGGAAGATGACAATATGGCGCCGTTAGCTGTTGAAAGCGTTGCAAGCAGGGCAGCAAAGGCAATGAAAAATTTTCCAGTGTCTCCTGAAATCAAGCCTGCGATATCTGCCAGCGGGGTGACTGTTGTTACTGCCCCTTCAGGACCTGAAAATCCTACAACTACTGCTATTATACCGACATAGAAGAGGGTTACTACAACCGCTGAAGCGATAAATGCCCTCGGCAAGTTCTTTGACGGATTTTTGACTTCCTCAGCGACCGCGGCAGCTTCTGCGAGTCCCAGATAGGATATGAAAATAATCCCTGTTGTAGTGAATATTGACATTATCCCATACGGGGCTACCGGGAAGAAACTATCCGGCTTAACAAAGATAGATACTTTTCCTATGAATAGAACCAGTATTGCCAGTAAAACAACAACAGTAATGTTCTGCAGGGAACCACTGCTTTTTGCACCGCGGTAATTAATTATTAACAGAAGCACTCCTGTAACAGCTGCGACTAAATAGAGCGGCAGAGGGTAAAAGACCTGAGTATACTGTGCAAGCCCTATAAGGGCAAAAGTACCTTTGAATATCAGTGCCAGCCAGGAACCGAGCCCGATTACTGCCCCAAATGCGGCTCCCATTGTCCTGCTGATATAGTAATAGCTGCCGCCTGCCACAGGCATGCCTGTTGCCAGCTCTGACATGCTGATTGCTGTAGCTATTGAAATGAGCCCGCCCAGCAAAAATGCGATTATTGCTCCTGGCCCCGCGTTTGCTACGGCCAATCCCGGAAGAATGAATATTCCTGCTCCGATCATTGTTCCGGTGCCTATTGCAAAAGTTGAGAAAAAGCCCAGGCTGCGTCCCAGCCTTTCCGTTGTTTCAACTGGCGCCATTTATATCCCCGTCTTTCCAGGACTCTAGGATCGAGAAATCAGTCCCTGTATAAACCCTTAATTTATAAGTATTCAGATAATGTTGATCATAGATCTCCGCACCATGTATCCGGGCAGGCAACGAGACTTCAAATCTCTGCTTAATGGATACTGCTTTCGAATAAAAATCTCCGAAAAACTTCATTTTCCTCCTGCAGTACGGTTTCAAGCTCTGTTTTAGCGGGTTATGTAGTACAATTATTTGTAGAAAGAGGTATCCTGTTTCGGGTCAAACAGTTTCAATTCAGTCTTAATGGTTCTTGCTTTCGAATAGTACATATAATTATCCGTCGGGGATATATTAAAGTAAAAAATCTGGCTACATCCGTTTCCTGTACAAACCGAAAATAACCAGAGTATTGTTTTACGAGCTCCTCCTACTTCGTACGTCTTCTAATGCGCACGGATTGAACCGCTTCTTGTTCAGATGCCCGGAATTTGCTCATGAATCCCTCAGTCAGATATTATAAAAAAGAAGATATTTTTGTATAAAAAAGAAGT
>JBFHIK010000073.1:0-9408 GCA_041596555.1 Methanosarcina sp. | reverse complement strand
TTGCAGGGCATGTATTTCTTTCCATCCTGGTAATGAAGGGAAAACCTCAAGCAGGGTTGCCCTTCCTGAATTCCGGAGCAATTCTCGGATTTTTTGCCGGAGTCCTGATTTCGGGAGCACCAATCATTTAAGAAAATATATAAATAGAAGTTTAACTTTTCCACTTCATTTATTTTTATATATTTATGTTTCATACTCACTTTTACGAGCTTTTCCAAAGATTTTTTTATTTATAGATTAATCAATTGACATGGCCAAAAAAATCGCAGTGGTCTTTGACAGCGCTGGAACTCTTCTCCACATGTACAGAGTTGCAAAAGAATCCAGCACAGGGAATATTCTTGAAAACATAGAGAGCACTGCCATTGTCGCGAAGAAAAACGGTTGTGGCCTTGTAGCTCTTAACACTGATAATGAACTAATCCTGCGCTCAAGAAGGGATATGTTTTTATTTGAGTTTATAAAAGAGTACGGAGTTTCAATAGGTATAAGCTGTTCAAAAGGAAAATTTACTCCGGACGTTGCCTGTGAGATCATAAGAAGGGCTCCTCTCTTGATGGGGGATGTACATGATGTGCTTGAGGCAGTTACATCCCACTGCCCTGACAGCATTTATCTTGCGGCAGGTCTGATAGTGGACGCGGAGGAAAGAAAAATACCCTACGTGCTCAGCACGGGAGGGCAGGTATTCGGTAAGACGTTGCAGACCATCCAGTTGCTCCATGCCATGGAAGTGGATGTGTACATAGCATCCGGAGACAGAATGTCCGCTCTTGTGCAACTTGCAGAGTTAGTAAATATCCCGCATGAAAGGATCTTTGCCTTTGCAGACCCCATTATGAAGGAAAAAGTTGTGCTTGAACTTAAAAGCAGGTATGAGAAAGTAATTATGGTAGGTGACGGAATTAACGATATCCTGGCTCTCAGGGCAGCAGATGTGGGCATAATGACGACCCAGCAGGGAGACGAAAGACCAGGAGAGCTCAGAGAAGCAGCAGATGTGGTGCTCGACGATATTATAAAAGTTGTGGATGTAGTAAAAGGATTGTAACGAGCAAAAATCCAGCAAATTTACCAAATGATGTTGATTCTGGATGTTCACAGTGACATAATAATGCGTTATGTTTATCTAATGTTTACTCTTATCTAATTGTTGCCCATATGTGTGAAATTTATTGGTCATGTTAATACAAGATTCATTTTAAAGTAATTACTTTCCACTCTTGAGCGATATGCCCAGGCAGGCAGGAGAAAGCCACATAAATTTATTTGCAGCTCATAATTTGCGGAGGAAAATGCATGCCAGTATTTATTGAAGTTAAAAACTTAACTGTAGACTTCGACGGTCTCAAAGCCCTGAAAAATGTAAATTTAAGTATCAACGAAGGAGAAGTCGTTGGAATTCTGGGAAAAAGCGGATCAGGAAAAACAATCCTGATGCATGTGTTGCGCGGGACCGAATCTTTTGAGAACATTTCAGGTGAAGTGATCTATCATCTGGCTCGCTGTGAAAAATGCGGATATATAGAGCGTCCAAGCAAAATAGGCCAGAAATGCCCTGTATGCAGTGAGGGTCTTGAAGCGTTTGAAGCTGATTTTATAAAACTTTCACTTTACGACCCGATAAGAAAGGATATCACCAAGCGTATTGCAATCATGCTCCAGAGAACCTTTGCCCTTTATGGAGATGAAAGAGTTCTGGTAAACGTTATAAACTCCCTGAATGAAATCGGGTACAAGGGAGAAGACGCCATGAAAAAAGCGGTTTACCTCCTCGAGGAAGTAAACCTGAGCCACCGTATGATGCACGTGGCAAGGGAACTTTCAGGTGGAGAAAAACAGAGGGTAGTACTTGCAAGACAGCTTGTAAGAAACCCTCTCCTCCTGTTAGCTGACGAGCCCACAGGTACCCTTGACCCCCTGACTGCAAAACTGGTCCACGATGCCATTATAAAGGCTGTTAAGAGCTACGATATGAGCATGGTCCTTACATCCCACTGGCCCGAAGTAATCGAGGAACTGGCAGATAAGGCAATCCTGCTTGAAAACGGAGAAGTTGTCCAGGAAGGAGATCCACTTGAGGTTTCTGCGATCTTTATGCAAAGTGCATCCCTGGTAAGACAGGAAAAGAACGCTCTGGTAGGAGAACCTATTATCCGCGTAAGGGACCTGGCAAAACGCTATATCTCAGTAGACCGGGGAGTGGTCAGAGCCGTGGACAAAATATCTTTTGACGTCAAGGAAGGAGAGATTTTCGGACTTGTCGGGTTAAGTGGAGCAGGCAAGACTACAACCTCGAAAATTCTTATGGGAATTTTGCCCCCAACCTCAGGAGAAGTTGAAGTCCGTGTCGGAGATGAATGGGTGGACATGACAAAACTGGGGGTTGACAACAAAGGCAGGGCAACGAAATACATGGGATTCCTGCACCAGGAATATGGGCTTTATACTCACAGCTCCGTAATAGACAACCTTACAGAATCCATTAGCCTGGACCTTCCATTCGAACTTGGAGTTAGAAAAGCCATAATCACTCTCAAAGCTGCAGGTTTTGAAGAAAATAAGGCAAAAGCTGTTTTGCCCAAAATGACCAATGAAATGAGTGAAGGAGAGCGGCATAGAATTGCACTTGCGCAGGTCCTTATCAAGGAGCCAAGGATCGTTATTATGGACGAACCAACAGGGACCATGGACCCCATTACCAAGGTATCAGTGACAAACTCCATCCTTAAAGCCAGAGAAGAGATCGGAGAAACCTTTGTAGTAGTTTCTCATGATATGGATTTTGTAAACGAGATATGCGACCGTGTAGCACTTATGCGTAACGGAAAGATCGTAGCTTTAGGGGATCCGGAGGAGGTACTCTCCCATCTAACTGATGAAGAACGGGTCAAAGCTACAGAAGAAATATAAATATACCGCCACCTCTTAGTATTGAACAATACTAAAATGAGGTGCCGATTACGAGTAATGAGATCAGCGTAGAGGTGAACGGGCAAAAATTCACTTTGCCTGCAGGCTCTACCCTTGGAGACGCTCTTAAAGTTTCCAGAGCCCCCTATATAGCCGGTACAGCGGTTGGAATTCTTAAAAAAACTGCTGAGAAGAGAACGGAGAATGTCACTGAATACGCTATCAATACGCCCAGAGGGGAGTTAAGGATAGAACTCAAAGATCCGGAATCATCCTCCGGAAAACTATGGGCTGAACATTATAAAGAGTACGAAGGTCAAAATATCCACTGGGCAAGTCCTGAAGCTCTGGCTTTCGGACCTTTTGAAGCCGATATAAAGCCTTTGCGTGAGACCGGGAGCTTTGAAGCGTTTGATGTTGTGTTCGGGGCAGGAGGATTTGACTCCCGTAATACTCATCTGATCCTGTCACGAAAAAGGCATGCTGCTGAGTACGGATCTCCCGATGATGGCGTTTTTGCAACAATTGTAACCGGGAGAAATCTTATTTTCAGGCTTTCGAGAGAAGACTCCATCCTGAGCATAGAGCCGGTTATAGAATGGGAACAACTTGCAGAAAAAACCTGCACCACCGACCTATCTACCCTTCTTAAAAATGAAGATAGTGTATATACTTATTTTGAGGTTGAGCTTTCCATAAACGCCCCTAAAGGAGCTGAACACTTCTATGCCCTGACCCGTGAGGGAACTTTTTGCGTAGATGTGATAACCAGCGCATTTGTTTCAGATGATAGCCTGAAAGAAGAACCCGTTCCTTATGAAAACTTTGAGCCGAGAAGAGAAGGCGCCATCTCTGTCAGGACAGTCGGATACGGGACAGGCAGGGCATATATTTCGAGAGATGACCGGCCTTCAAGCCTTGTGCATTCGGTCGTAGGGCAGGTAACAAAAGGCCTTGAACTTATCAAACTCGCGGAAAAGGGGCAGAAGCTGTCAGTAGAAAGCCTTCCTCCCCAGATAGTCCTGCTGGGCCATAGCTTTGAAGAGGCCGAGCCCGTACTTTCCTCCATAGGAGTGGAACTGGTAAGAGATGGGTACACAGGAAAAGATGCAGTAATTGTCAGGCAGGACCCGCCAACAACTCTGGAAATTCTCGGAGAAGCGAAAGTGACCGCTTATGCAGTATCCAGGGAAAAACTTATTGAAGTTGAGCTTTACCCGGAGAGCGCCCCAAAATCTGTGGACTTTTTCCGTCGCTCTCTTGAACTCAAAACAAAAGCCGTAGGAAAACTTCCTGTTTATATGATATATGAGAACACTTACCTTTTCAAAACAGAAAAGGAAGTGGTGAAATACATGGAAGTACTCCCTGAAAACACACCAACTGGCAGGGTGCTTGCCGGGGAAATAGGAATTACAAATCAGGCCGCAAAAAGGATGGGTACTATAGGGGTTAGACTTGTAGACGACGACCTCTTCGGTCCTACCGGAGAAAAATTAGCTTCAACGAATATTATCGGTCGGATTGTCGAGCCCGAGAGACTCAAGGGTATTGAAGAAGGAGATGCGATATACATAAGTGAAGCTGTACGCAGGAAAACTGATGATCAGAGGAACTGAGAGTCCAGAGTATTGATAATCATCTAAATATAAAAAACGCACATGGAATTCTTCGAATAACATACCCAAATAATGAAAGTACTTGAGAGCACTTTCATGCCAAAGGGAACTAATTTACTTGAATAATGCATAATAAAATATTACATAACCGAATTAATGTACCTACTTGAGCGGATTCACATGTTTGGATTTATCACAGGTGAAGTCTCCCGAAGTTGAGGAGAGACAGAAGATGACAGAAATAAAACAAAATGAGATTACAAAGTACATTGTAATCAGCTCGGATGAAGTGCTGCCTGCGGATGCAGCCATGAAGATTTATGAATCAGAGTTTCCGGTTACTGTAAAGGAGACCTGCTTTGGACTTATTGTAACAGGACCGGAGGAGGATGTCCTTGCTGTGGTAGAAAAGATCCAGCAGATGGACAAAAACCACATTTTTATAAAAGAGAGGGGATTTCCTGCCGGTGATGAGAGGCGCTGCCGGGCAAGCCGGGGCGGAGGCCCGAGGCCGGGATTCCATTTTCTGAGGGAAGAAGTGAAGATGCTCCCTGCCATAGGGGCTGCACTTGATGAACTGGAAGCAAATGAGTCCGTAAAAGAAAAACGCAAAGAAAAAAGCAGGCTTAAAGTTTCTGATTTGGAAAAACTTATTGAAGAAGAGCTTGCGAGGTGAATTTTTTGGCAAAGGTTTTCATTTACCCTGTAAACAGTCTTATTTTATCTGACCTGGTTGAGCGCTTCGAGCATAAACCCCTTACAATGATGAATCAGGTAAAAGAAAAAGTTACAAACATCAGCCTGGATTCTCCCCCAATTAATATCACTCCGGAAGACCCTAAAATCGGGCTTCGATATGCGGCGGTTGAAGTGCCGGCTGGAGTAAGGGGCAGGATGGCTCTAATAGGGCCCCTTATAGAAAAAACCGAAGCTGCAATAATAGTTGAAAACCCACCTGCAAACTTTGGCTGCGTGGGCTGTAACCGCACAAACGAACTGATGAAATATCTTGTGCGCGATAAAGGAGTCCCTATTCTGGAAGTAAAATACCCGGAATCAAACGAGGATGCCCGCGACTTCGTGAACAAAATCGCGGCATTTCTAAAATCACTGCCCAAAGAAAACCCCGAAGAAGACGGGATACCGGAAGAAGATAAAAAGCCAGTAGAGGAAGAACCGGCAGAAAAGGGGGCTGAGGAATGAGTGCCGATGAATCTGGACTTGTAAAGATTGCTCTGGTCTCCTGCGGCTCTGAGTATGCCGGGGTTCAGCCCGAGTTTGAAGCTGCCGCAGCTAAAGTAAATGCAAAATTCATTTATCCTGAAATTGACATTGCATCCATAGATACCATAGGCAAAGAATTCGGGCTTGAAGTTGCAAGTGGAGACCTCAGGCTCATGATGGCACGGGCAAAGGCCGTTGTTGAAGGTATGACAAAAGTAGATGGGGTCTTTATTACTACCTGCTTCCGCTGTGCAGAAGGAGCCATTGTTCGAAACGAGGTCCGAAGGTATATCCATAAGCACTCCGAGATCCCTGTAATCAGCTATTCGTTTACCGAACGAACAAGTGCAGGCACCCTGCTCACCCGTCTTGAAGCCCTGACCACAATTGCCAGGCGCAGGCATCTCCTTGCCCGGGAAGTCCAGACCGGACTGACTGCGGGAATCGATTCGGGATCAACAACCACAAAAGCTGTGGTTATGAGAGATAACAAGATCATAGGGAAAGGCTGGGTGCCCACAACAAAAGTCCTTGAAAGTGCTGAAGAAGCCTACTCTCAGGCCCTTAAAGAAGCCGGAGTTACCAGAGAAGAAGTCCAGGCTCTGGGCACTACGGGATACGGCCGTTTCCTTGTAGGGAGCCATTTCAACGCCCAGCTCATCCAGGAAGAAATTACCGTCAACTCAAAGGGAGCTGTCTACCTTGCAGACAGGCAAAAAGGCTCTGCAACGGTCATTGATATCGGAGGTATGGATAACAAGGCAATCTCTGTTGAAGACGGAATTCCCGGCATGTTCACAATGGGAGGGATCTGCGCCGGAGCTTCGGGACGTTTCTTTGAAATGATCTCAAAGCGTCTGGGTGTGGATATTACGGAACTCGGGGCACTTGCAGTCAAAGGTATGCAGGAAAATGTAAACATGAACAGTTACTGCATAGTCTTCGGGATACAGTCCCTTGTAAACTCTCTTGCCAGAGGAGCTACCCCGGAAGACGTGGCAGCTGCAGCCTGTTATAGTGTGGTAGAACAGATCTACGAGCAGCAGTTGCAGGAAGTGGACGTAAAAGAACCGTTGATCCTTGTAGGAGGGTCTTCCCTTATTGAAGGAGTCCCCAAAGCTCTCGGAGACCTTCTCAAGATCGATGTTCTCGTACCGAAAAACTCTCACCTGATAGGGGCGGTAGGGGCAGCACTTCTTGCTTCAGGCTACGTGGAGGAGTGAGGTCAAAATGGAATCGTTTGAGATCTTTATTGTCGAGTCTGCGATTGATTCGGAGCAGGAGTTTTACAGGAAGATTATCGAGGACAACCTTGCAAGTCTCAAGCTTGCTCCTGCAATAGGAAGGATCAAGGTAGTGCTGAGACCTGAAGATTCTCTCTTCCAGATGGCAATCATTCTCAGGGATGTTGGCACCAGGGTTACGACAATCGATATTGCTGACGTGGAAGCAAAACCTGTCGCCGGTGAAATAATGATTTCGATCAAAAAAGAGCAGTACATTCCGGAACTGCTCGGGAAACTCTGGGAGCGCTACGGAAAAGCGAATATCCGCCAGCCGGACCGGTGGACTGTAGCCATAACCACGGATAAACCTGCAGAAGAGGCGGCTTTTCTTAAAGAAATGATGGTTGCAGATCCGAGGCACAGGCTTCACGAAAACCTCGTGGATTTTGCAGTCCGTGCCACTCCAGAGGGTTTCAGGGTTCGCTACCATCTATATAAAGGCAATCGTTTTGTTTTTGTGGCATCTGAGGAAGCATTGAAACAGGAGTGGATCGAAGAAGCAGGAGCAATGCTCGACGAACTGACGGAAGGAGGGAAGAATTAAGATGGTTGTACTCCTACCCTATCTTTACACCGGCGGGGTCCATAAGCACGGGCTTTTAATCGAACTGATGGAAGACCTCGGAGGCTACATAATTCAGAAAGTAGTTACCGGGACCGAAGTCAATCTTATAATGCTTATCCCTGAAAAAGACATTGATGTTGTAAAAAAGTTATCTAAAGAACTGCTCGGGGTCCTGCTGGAAGCCCCTCTTACAGGGGTAGAGATTGCAGTTGTCTCCCCCACTCTTGCCTCACACCACCTCCCACATTCAGCTTGCGATATAGCAGAATACCTCCGCCATCCCGGAGCCAATACAAATATGATAGGGCTCGCAAGGGGAATGGGGCGCAGGGTCTCCCTGTCCATGGATTATGAAAGAAAGCTTATCAACGAGCATGATATTGCGGTTTTCACCTTCGGGTCTTTCAGTGACTGTATTACGAAAAAGAAGCCGAAACTCTTTGAAGGCATTGAGATCCCTATTGTGGTTACCGGAGGGCCTATTGAACTGAAAACCGAAGATGTTTCCGGGGCAGACCTCTACATTGGAAATATCGGAAGGGTTTCTCACAGGTTAAGAAGAACAGAGGAGATTAATGCCCTCGACAATCTTAATGAAGGGGTTTCAAAGATTGCTTCTGAGATTCGCCAGCAGCAGGCAAAAGACCCTCTTGCAGTGCTTCCCGCGCGAGTCATGAAGGAGATCGAAAACCAGGTTCCGGAAATCCACAGGGTGCTCTCTCCTGCCCCTCTCACTCTTCAGCTTAACGGGGTCAGGGTCAAACTGCCATATGATGAATTCCATGAGAAAATTGAAAAGCTGGAGTTTGATGAAGGAGTCGTCCTTTCCGAGCTGGCGAATATATCCAGATCAAAAATGAAAAATTATATATTGATAAAAATCAAATCTAAGTCTGACGTTGGTTTTGCAATTTGATCCGGATTCTGCTGGGTAAAAATATATCCACTTTACATTTTTACTGGGTTTGTGCCTTTTCACTGATCCTTTAAACTGTAAATCCTTATCCAAAAAACGGCGTCTGACCAGGTTTTGATGTTAATGTGTGCTGGTGGTTTCTTATGGAACTTGAGGATATTGTAGAAATTTTAAAAAAGGACCCCGAGAAAGTCATTCCGGAACTCCTCGAGGATGCCCGGAAGCAGTATGGGGAAGTCCCTTACATTATGAACTTTATGAAAGATCTCCCTGAGATCTTCATCCCGAAAACTCTTTATGATAATTCCATTATGCGAGAGTTCAAAAATCTCGACCAGGAAACTGTGGAACTTATCTCTATAGGGGTAGCTTCTGCCCTCCGCTGCGAGCATTGCCTGAAAATGCATATAAGAATCGCAAAAAGAAAAGGAATCCCAAAAGAAAAAATATTTTCTGCAATAATGATAGGGGCATCCCTTTCCAACGCCGCAGTACTTGCAGAAAGTACAAGGGCTCTTGCATCAGAATTCCCTGGAAAAGATGAAGGGCACGAAGAAAACGAACAATGCTGTGATCCTGATTGCGAAGTATGTAATATCGCCGGAGCTAATATTAAATAAACAGTCAGTAAAATTCTGGAAGTTTTACTTCTTCAAGCTCACTTTAAAAGTTCAATTTTAGATTTAATTTTAAAAAATGATTTTTGAAGATCAGTTTAAATTAAAAATCAGTTTACAAATCAAAGTCTCGTTTAACTTTTGGGATAAAGATTGTGAAGTTAAGTTCTTATAATCTTAAGGCTTATTTTTTAACAGATTTTTTTGGTCTTTAATTATCGTAATTTATATACTTCGTCGAGACTTTCTGAGAACTTCTCAGGTATGC
>JBFHIK010000072.1:0-9410 GCA_041596555.1 Methanosarcina sp. | reverse complement strand
TCCAGGTATTCTTGCGGAAAGCTACTGAAAAATCCCGTTTTTCCGGGCTATACCCCCTATTTAATATCGTTTGAATCTATATATTAATATCCTGTTAAAATTATTAAATAGTTTTTATTTATAATCACTAAGCGGAACCCTAGCTTTCTTCAGTTTGGTGTGAATATGTTCCGGGGCTCAGGAGCACTGAGAATAAAAACGTGATAAAAAGTGATTCTCTCAGCTGGTTCTCAATGGTAAAGAAAACTCTTTGCTCAGGAGCAAAAGGCTGGATAAATCAAAAATTTTGGAGAAATTGAAAGTTTAAGTCAAAAGTCCAGGCTTTTGTAAAAAAGGAATTTTGGAAAACTCATTAATGCTTCAAGTCCCTGAATTTGGAGTGGAGAAAATAGTAAATTCAGAATAGAGCCCTTTTAAGGTCAGGGCCCTCAGTCTTCTTCAAGGCTAGCATTCTCCCCCACTGAAAGCATAAGCTCCCCGTATAGCAGTTTCTCAAGGGTTTCAGCTACGTATTTTCTCAGCTGGTATCTCTGGATGTCTTCATGCATCCTTATATCCGAATCTACCTGGACCCTGAGCAGAGCAAAATGAAAGGCTTTTTCATTCTTTATCTGTGCAGTATAAAAGGTTTCCAGCAGGTAAGGAAGTCTTCTGGGATCTTCGATTACTTCACTTAAAAGCAACATTTCTTCGGGAATATCCATCGTATGCGAACTTATGTCCTTTTTTCCGGTAATGAGTTGCAGGTTTCTTTCCGAATATTTTTTTTCAAAAATGATTACTTCACCATTCATACTTTCCACCTCCGTCCTTGTTGAAAGCTCGAAATTTTCCTGACAAATAGTTCTTGATTAGCTGAACTCAGTTCACATGTGACAGGCAGGAATCCCTGTTGCTTTAGCAGGGAGTAGTTGACAGGACACCGGATTCAGAGAAATAAGGGATGAAGGCAGATTTTAAGCCAGCATTCCCTTTACTATAATGTCTATTGCATCGTCTTCTTCAAGGCCGCGGGCCATGAGGGTTTCGACTTCCTTTTTGTCCACGCAACCGATAGCAGCCTCGTGAGTAACCTTTGCAAGAGGGTTGTCGACCCGGACAATTGGCACAGCCTCAGCTTTTGCATTGCCCTGAATAACCTCCATACAGTCCACATGCCCGCGGGCTCTCGGGGCGTGGCCTTCGGTGATTCCCCTGAATATGGATTCTGCATTTTCGGTTATGGCAATCCGGCTTTTGATTACACTGCGGGCATTTTCTCCATTAAGAGAAATCCTTTCCAGGATCTTTATTTTATCGTCTGCTTTTCCGTAGACCTTGGTGACCATCTCGCAGATCGAGTCTTTTTCGGCATCCACACTGTAATCAAATTCCAGATACCCTACTCTTCCGGAGATAAGGGAAAAGTTCGTGTAATACCTGCCTCCTTCCTCTATCGTTACATGGGCTTTCGGAAGCACCTGAATCCCTCCGTAGGGCCCGTGGAAATGGGTCTCTGTATATTTCAGGGACGCGTTCTTCCCGATAAGCATCTCAGCATCCATTTTGTGGATGACCTTTTCAGCGTTTGGGAAGGTGCAGTGGGCGATAAGTTCTACATCCGAATCTTCTTCAGCTACGAAGTCCATTTTGATTTCCTGAAGCCCATCTTTAGGGACCAGCCCGAAGCAGAGGTGGACAGGCAGGGGAATTTTATATCCTTTTTTGATAGTCAGTTTAATGTCCACACCGTGCTCGGTTTCTTTCTTCTCAAGCACTATGCCTTCGGTCCCATTTGCGCTGAGCACTTTGTTTCCGCTTACCACAAGGCTTGCAAGTCCATGGTTATGCAGGACTGCAGCATCTCCTCCGGCTGCTGTATAAGCTGCGGTTATGTCTTCAGTTTCTCTGGAAAGCGCATTCAATGTAATCTGAGTCATTTCAGACCACCTGTGGAGGCGATACCCTATTATCACAGGGTATGCATCTGTTTTTGAAAAACTCGCTGATTTCCAGGGGGTCCCCACTCCTGAGGATTGCCCCTTCGCACATAAGGGATGCTTTATCCGAGGCGGCTGCAATTTCTTCCCGGTGCGTGATTACAAGCACTGAAGAGCCGTTTTCTTTGAGCGCCTGGATCAGGGAGACGATTTCTTTTAAGGAAACAACATCAATTCCGGAGTCAGGTTCATCAAGGATTGCAAGTTTCGGCTTCATGGTAATGATAGAGGCAAGCTCGATTCGCTTTCTTTCGCCCCCACTCAATGCCTCGCCTACTTCTCTGTCAAGGTATTTTTCAGGTTTCAGGTCGACTTTCCTGAGGGCTTCCTTTATCTCTTCTTCTGTAATGCCTCCATTGCCTTTTGCCCCGATTGCAAGGTAATCCCTGACCTTCAGCCCCTCAAAGCGGGCAGGTTCCTGCCAGGCAAGGGTTATACCTTTTTTTGCACGTTCGGTTATTGAAAGCACTGCAACATCTTTCCCATCAAAAATGATGCTCCCTTCTTCATGTTCATAACCCTGGAGCCCCATCAGGGTGTAGGCAAGTGTACTTTTCCCTGCACCATTTGCGCCGATGATGCTGTGGATTTCCCGGTCTCCTACTTCAAGGTTGACCCCACGCAGAATTTTTTTTCCATCACGGCTCAATATAAGGTTTTTTAAGGATAAAATCTCTGACACCTCTAGCAAATTTTTGTTTGAGCACTGCAGAATTTAGTTTGCACACTGCAGAATTTAGTTTGCACACTGCAGCAAATCCTTGCAGCGCTGCAGGTCTTTGACGGTATTTACGTTTATTGCTAGTTTGGGATTATCAAGTATCAGATTAAAGTCTTCCTGTTCTTGTCTGATTTGAGAACTGTCAAGGATATTTACTCCCGCGGGCACGATAAGTTTTCCATCCTTGTTAAAGACAGTATCCGGCCTGGTTCCTGCTCCCTTACAGACATTGATAGGGACATATACGGAAAGTGCCGGCTTTCCTTCTTCCCTGTATTTCCGGACTACCGAATCAATAAGCTCGGTATCTATCAGGGGAAGGTCGGACATAATAATCATTACTGGTCCCGTCGTTTCTGCAGTTTCCACTGCATGGATCATGTCCCCGACATAGTTTCCTCCAAAGGTCCTGATTACCTTAACCTCGCCTTTATAGCGTTCCTGGATCATGATTTCAGTCTTTGGGGTAACAGGCGAGACTGCTACGAACACTCTATCTATACTTTTTGTTGATCTAAGGGTATCTATCACATAGGTAATGAGTGGCTTTCCGAGTAATTCAACACAGGGCTTTTCCCCCATTCCAAGCCTCTGCCCGAACCCTCCTGCCATTACAATAGCGTCCATTCCAGACCTCCGGTGTTTAATGAAAGATTGAGGATAACCGCAATAATAATCAGGGCAGTTAATCTGCCAATTTCGTTAGCAGTCCCTATTCCGTCGCCATTTAAGCCCCCAAAGTGGGCATAGCTCCTGTTAAGGAGTACAAGAGCCGAGATAGATGCTACAAGGTAAGGAAGCAGCCCTATCAATCCAAATGGCAGGGAACATACAACCGCTCCAAAGACAAATCCTATGAGGAAATTTTTTAGGGTTGCCCCATTTATGGTCATTTCCCCCAGGCCAGGATATGCCTGTTTTTCCGGCCGTGGGAGCGGTTTTCCAAAAGCTGCAATTGTTAACATTGATTGTTTGGCGCTGACTTCTGCTATAAACATGGACCCAAACATAAGTAACGGAAGATTTGAACCAAAAGCAGTAATGCCCTCGTCCTGAACCGATCTTATGGAACCATAAAAGGTGAGCAGTACAAGCATGCCGAAAGCAACTCCTCCTGTCCCAAGGGTCGTGTCTTTCAATGCCTTGATTTTTTTCTCACGGGACCCGTGGGCCATAAAACCGTCTCCCATGTCAGTGACCCCGTCAAGGTGGTTAAAGCCTGTAAAGTAATATACAGACCCCATAATAAGAGCTGCCAGAACGGGACCCGGGAAAATCAACTGCCCTACGTATGCAACTGCCCCTATGAGAAGCCCAAGTACGGCTCCCACAACAGGGTAGAAGTAGATCTTTTTCATGAGTTCATCGATCCCTTCCATAGTGATTCCTACAGGGATCGTAGACAGGAACCCAAAACCGGACTTAAATGCAAGTAAATATGAATTCATTATGTATCGCCTGTTTTTTAGTCGTTTCTTTCAAACTCTGCCATACCTCTTGAATACATATTGGAGGAAACCCCTCCGATAAGCCCTCCTATCACGTCGTCCATGAAAGGTCCCAGATTTGCAAGGATTCCGGGCTTTTGTTTGTCATACCTGACAAACTCAAATGTCCCTTTAGAGCCGCTTATATAGTTTGCGATGCTGTTGCCCAGCACTTCATCAGCGATTATGAAACTCAGGTCTTTTTCATAAGAACTTTTGCTGAGGTTTGGAAGGTTTCCAGCTCTGCCTTCTCTCTCCAGCAGGACCCCGGAATAAATCAAAAGGCAGAGGTTCGGGTCCGAAAGAGCGAATTTTAGTTCCCTTTTAAACAGAGCTTCGGCTTTTTCCCTTGTCTCAAGTCCGGGGTGAGGGACATACATTTCGAGAGCTGTGTCCGCAAGGTCCTGGATACTTATTCCTTCTTCAGCCAGGACATCGAGGATATCGACGGTAGCTTTTCCCTCTATTTTTTCAGGCTGCCCTTTTTTCAGGTCCCTTTCCTCAATATCGGATAACTTCATACTGATCACTCCGGGGTTGTTAAAACGGTTATGTCAGGATTTCTGAAATTCTTAAAATGGTTGATCTTGAAATTAATTCTCTTAAGAAGATAAATTGGTTTTAAGCTTTTTTTAAGCCTTTTTTAAGCTTTTTTTAAGCCTTTATACTGGTTAATGTAATGGATCTATAATGGATTTTACTGCTAATTAAGGGGTTCAGATTAATGGGGGTATCTTTACAAATCACGGACACAGGTAAATTCACATTATCTGGATCACTGCCACAAACGCAACAAGTGAAAACCCTGAAGCAATTGCTATTAATTGGGATGCCCGTTTTATATCTTTTACTTCAGTAGGCGGGTATGAAGCTCCCAGCACATAAGTGTCGGGTTTTTCAAGTTTAACTCCCAGAGCCCCGGCAGTAGCAGCCATTGGATAGCCCGAATTGGGGGACGGAGTCTTCATCCCGTCTTCGATAGCGGCCTTTATGCTGTCAAGGGGATTGGTTTTTCTTTCTTTATTAGGGAATAAAGATACTGTAAAGGCTGCAGCAAGGATAAAGATAACTGAAAGCCGCGCAGGAATCCAGTTCAACACGTCATCGGACTTCGCTGAAAAGTATCCCAGTTCCCTGTAAGGCTCGGTTTTATACCCTACCATCGAGTCAAGAGTACTTATGGCTTTAAAGGCGTAGGCAGCCACAAGCCCGAGTTCTCCGAAAAGGGCGTAATAGAAAATCGGGCTCAGGATACCGTCCACATAATTTTCGGAAACGGATTCAATAACTGCAGAAGACATCTGAGTTTTTGTCAGTTTGGAGGTGTTCCGGCTTACGTAGATAGGGAGCAGTTCCCTTACTTTTTCCAGCTGGTTTTCTTCAAGGTGTTTGTAAATCTTCCTGGCAGGGCTCAGCAGACAGTTGATTGCAAAGGTGGCTTTCAGGAAATAGGCTTCTATAAAGAGGGCTAAAATGCCCGGAATTCCCGGAAGGGCTGCAAGAAGGGCTGCAATGTAGAGGACGGAATAGCCCAGTAAAGATGCGAAGAAAACACAGCAAAGAGCCATTGCCATACCATAGATTTTTCGATGGGTTTTTGGGGCTGCGTTTTTCAAAAAACTGATTAATTTTCCTATCCAGACAACGGGATGAACTACAGCAGGAGGTTCCCCAAAAACAATGTCGATGACTGCAGCGAGCAGAAGTACCAGAGCAAAGTGCCCGCTGTCAGGGATAATCATAAAATAGGCTCCATTACTTTTTTCCAGGCTACTTTTATAAGTTCGTCGGTGTCTCCTTCCTGCATAAGGCAGTCAAGGATCTTCTGGGCGATTTCCGTCTTATGGACAAGGTGGCAGTCAACGCAGCTCCATACTTTGCCGCCTCTTGAACTCTTGATCCACTTTCCTCCGGTTTTCTCGTTTTCACAGGGATAAAACGGGCAGAAGCAGAAGGTGCAGTTCTGGCCTTCAAAATGGCAGGGGTAATATTCACATGTCTTCCTGCCTCCAATACCTTCTTCACTGGCTTTTTCGATCACGTGCTGCAGTTCGTTCTTTGCCTGTTCTCTGCCCCACTCGACGATAACGTCCCCGATTGCAGCAATGAGCCTGTCATTTTCTTCTCCGGTCCTGACTGCAACCCTTATGTAATCTTTTCCGAGGCCATGGAAAGAGACGCAGTCCCGGATAAGGACTCCACGGGCTGCAAGGCGTGCAGCCAGCTCACTTGAGTCAAGCATGAATTTGCTGATGTTGACACAGATAAAGTTAACATTTACTTCCCCGGCTTCAAAGCCCCTTATCCTGTCAAGTTTGGCTTTGAGCTTTTCCCCTTCTTCCAGGATCATTTCCCTTGCTTTTTTCAGGTATGGGCTATCAATCCCACCTTCTATGTTGAGAAGTGCGGTTCCTGTGGTGTTTGCAATAGCTCCGAGGTTCCAGGACAGCCTTGCTGTGTTCAGGATCTCAGCCATATACGGAGAAGCTATCCCGAATCCCATCCTTATCCCGGGGATCGCAAAGTCTTTTGTAAGGGAGCGCATGACAAAAACATAATCATTGTCTGCAGGAAGGTCTGCAACGCTCTTTGAAGGGTCGGATAGCTCAATGAAGGCTTCGTCTACGTAAAGAAGCGTTTTATGCTTCCTGCAGCGTTCTGCAAGAGCTGTAAGTTCTTCTCTGCTACGGAGTTTTCCCGTAGGATTATTCGGGTTACAGATAAAAAGGATCTTTGCTTCTTCCAGCATCTCATCTGAGAGTGTATTTACCTCTTCCTGTACAGGATATACCGGCTCTGCACCCATGATCCGGCACTGCATCTCATATTCTCCGAAAGTCGGCCATGGTAAAAGGACCTTGTCTCCTTTTTCTACCACAGATTCAACTACAAGCCTGACAATTTCCGTTGAACCATTGCCAGGAACGATATTATTTGGAGCTACCCCGAGTCCTACAAATCTGGCAGCAGCTTCCCTGAACTCCATATATCTGTTGTCAGGGTACTCCATAATCTTTTCAAGGCTGTTTTTAAGAATATCGTCAAAGTTTAATTCATTTTCCGGATAGTCAAAAGGGCTTCCCAGAGGGTTAAAGTTCGCACTGAAATCAAGAATTTCGCTTTCAGGAATCCCGTAAGTCTCAGACGTTTCCTGAATTAGCCCTCCATGAAGGCAGGGCTTTAGGGCCAGCAGATGCTTCCTCAGAGGTACATTTCTTTGCTCGGACACGGTGATCGCAAATATTTAGCGTGAATCAGGTATATTAAGTTGTTTATTATATTAGCCGGTTCAAACTTGCCTTTATTTGCTTTATGGTTATTTGATTGCGAAAACTTTGCCTTTTGGAATCCATTCTACTTTATTATACATAAAAAATATATTACAATTGTTTATTTCACTGTATAGAATCTGCTCTCCGAACTCAGCTATGTGGCTATAATTTTAGCCTGTAAAATGCAAATAACGAAAAAGTAAAATAGCTTGTTTTTGACTACTCCATCCAGAATGGCTGAGAGGAACAGAGCAGCTTCCGTGCAACCGCAGAATATGTTGTAAATCTACAGATTAAGAATGGATATGGGCTATTTACAAGAGCTTTATATGCTGCTTATTAAATGTATATGAGTTATTTATCCGAATCAGCGATTATGTCTCAGCATAAATTCTCTAAATTCGATATATACCAGGTGTATTAAAAAATGACAGTCAACAGGCCAAGAGGGACCCGGGACTTTTTACCCACAGATACTGCCCGGAGAAGGTACGTGGAAAGCGTTATGCGAAATGTTGTCCGCAACTGGGGTTACAGTGAGATCATTACGCCCACGTTTGAACATCTGGACCTTTTCACCCTTAAGTCCGGAGAAGGCATTATAGGGGAACTCTACAACTTTACGGACAAAGGAGGCAGGGAGATGACCCTCCGACCGGAACTTACGGCTCCTGTCATGCGGATGTATGTAAACGAACTTCAGCCTTTCCCCAAGCCGTTGAAGTTATTCTACTTTGAAAACTGTTTCCGCTACGAGCGTCCCCAGAAAGGCCGTTTCAGGGAATTCTGGCAGTTCGGGGTTGAACTTATAGGCAGCGGAAAACCCGACTCTGATGCAGAGGTTATAGCTCTTGCTAACGCCCTGTTAAAAGCTGCGGGCATTAAGGGTGAAATGAAGATTGGAAACCTTGCAGTGATCCGTACGCTTTTAAAAGGGCTTGAACCTGAAATAGTTAGTAAGGTCATGAGGCTTGTGGACAAGAAAGAGTACGCAGGCCTTGAAGCCCTGCTTGAGGAAATAGGGGCAGAAGAGCAGTTGAAGTCCGACATCTTCCGCCTGATAAATCTCGAAGGAAGGTACACCCTCCCTCAGGCAAAAGAAATAGTAGGGAACATCCCTGAGCTTGTAAGCTTTGAAAAGACCCTTAAACTTCTTGATGCATACGGCATCAATTACTCACTTGATTTCGGGATTGCCCGCGGGCTTGACTACTACACGGGGATGGTCTTTGAGGTTTATGCCGAAGGCCTTGGCGCCCAGAAGCAGGTCTGCGGGGGCGGCTCTTACCAGCTTATCAAGCTTTTCGGCGGCGGAGATGTGCCTTCTACAGGTTTTGGGATAGGTTTTGACAGGATAATGGAGATCTGTCCTCTCGAAACCCCGGAACCCAAAAAACTGGTGCTGGTCTCAAAACCCGAAACTCATCTGGAAGCTGCAAAACTTGCAACTACCCTGAGGGATTACCTGCCTGTCCACATAGACCTCATGGAGCGTAATTTCAAAGCCCAGCTCACCTATGCAAATACCATCAATGCCGACTACGTGGTCATAGTAGGGGAAAAAGAACTCGAGGCAGGAAAATTGACCCTCAAGGATATGGTCTCCGGAGAACAGGAGCTTCTAACGCTGGAAGAAGTTATCGGAAAAATTACAGGGCAACAGGACTGAAAGTTTTCTTTTTGTCCTTTTTTGGCTTCGTTTTTTCCATTCCTTTTTTTCTTTCACGTACATTCTTTATTTATTTTTTTATTATTTTTAAGGATATAAATTGGACCATATATTTATTGGCCCCGTTTGCTATCAAAACCAAAGCTAATCTTTTTATAACCCAACAGCCTAAATTTTATTGTTTCAAATTTTCAGAGTTTTCCGGAATCTCAGTATGGGGGATAAATTTACGGCTGGTAATGACCAAGTTTTAGCCTGTAATATTGAAACTGATGAGGCTGC
>JBFHIK010000071.1:0-9504 GCA_041596555.1 Methanosarcina sp. | reverse complement strand
ACAGTGCTCAAGGGAAGATAAGATCCATTCCTTTCTGTAAAACCCGGCTCTCAGGTTTACATCGTAGAAAAAGTGTTTTGCCTTTATTTCCGAAAGCAGCCTTATCAGCGTCTTCCTGTTTTCTTCCGACCTCTGGGCGAGGGTTCCGAAACAGAAAACGTCCCACTCTTCGGCTGCAAGGGCTTCAAATTCTTTTTCATCCGGAGTTATCGCGTCCCAGGCTATGCCTTCATTGATATTAAAAATCGGGATTCCTTCGGCTTTCAGTTCTACGGTTACGGTTCCTGTTGGCCTTATTTCATCGATCAGGATGTACGAAGTGTCAACTCCCATCTCTTCAGCTCTGGCAAGGAGAATTTTGCCCAGCTCATCCCTTCCGACTGCTGTGAGAATAGCTGGTTTTGCCCCTAATTTTGCAAGATGGGCTGCAAGGTTAAGGGGAGCTCCTCCGAGATGGGCTGCCCCTTCTATAATATCAAAAAGGGCTTCTCCGAAGGTGAGAGCTTTCATATAATTAACTGGTTTTGCAGCTTTATTTCTGTTTTGCACTTTTCTGTTTTGCATTATCAGATACAGGTTCTTTTGCTTCAGGCATTTTTGCGCTTCAAGGTGAACACTCCCGCAAGCAGCGCCAGAACGGCGAGTAAAGTTCCGGGTCCGGGACTTTCAGGGTTCTGGTCCTCAGCTTCTCCTTCCAGGGCTGCCTGTCCCTCTCCGGCAGCTGTATTCTGGTTTTTGCCTTGCTGCACTGTACCCTGTGTGCCCTGTGTACCCTTTGTGCCCTGTTTTGAAATGGAAATGAGCCCAGTGTCAGGTGCCCTATCGTAAATGGTCCTTCCGAACTTGTCGGGACTGATGTGTATCTGCCCAACTCCGGTCTTTACTTCGTCTCCTGAAAGCCATTCCCTGCTCTGGTCGGTGAGGGGAATTTCAGCTTTGCTCGGCACAAGGGCTGTTTCAACATAGATGTCCATATTTCCTTCGTCTTTCAGGAACTCAAGGGGAATGCTCAGGTACGTCCTGTTGCCTTTCATGCTGACCAGGTGTCCGGCATCCCTTACGCCATAGGTCCCGTCCACGTCCCCGAAGATGTCAGCATCGAGTTTTCCATTGTAAAGGGAGTACACGAGCATGTATTCGGGAAGGTTTTCAGCACCCTGGTCGGTATCGAAGAATATGGTGGTAATCGCACCGTCGTCAAGTTCCAGTTTGGCGTATTCGATTGTCAGTAGCATGATATTGTCGGAGTATCCGATTTCAACCGAGGCGAGATCGTCTCCGTCATATCCAAAACCCGCAGAGTCCCCGGCAGAGTCAACGATTCCGATGGGGTTTTCAGTATATGTGAGCAGGGGCTTTATCCTCCCTGTCCCGGTGTCCAGTGCCCCTTCCCCGAAGTCAGGGACCTGTTCCATTTCTCCGGAAAGGGATTCATCGACCGTAAACGAGTCAACAACAAGGTTAACTTTTCCATCATCATAGTCGAGAAGCCCTAGCGGGAGCCTGAAAAATACCTGGTTTCCAGACGGTATGAACATGGCATCATTGTAGGGTACGCCGAGAGGAATTCCTCCTGTTTCCGTATATCCTGTTCTGGTCAGGTCCGATTCCTCATTTTTTGTCTTCAGGCTCGCGTCCGTCCCGAGCATGGGCCCGATCGTATACTCAAGGCAGTAATCGATGCCAAAAGAAGGAGGGACCTGCTCTGTGTTCGTAAAGCCGGTTGCAATATTCTGGTCCGAATCAATGAAAATCCAGCCGGTAAGGTCTTCTCCGTAAAAACTACCTCCGGACTCAATATTATTGTTGTAAGTGAGCAGGATGTCAAGGACCCCGTCATGTGCCATGAAATCGGTTCCTGTGATGTCTGATCCATTTGAATCCCCTGCCTTATCCTGAAAACTTCCCTCCAGATTCTCTGCTCCCCCGGAGATGCTGAGCCCTCCGGTTTTCGCGTTCAAAACCCCATAATCAGGCGCCCGGTCAAAAAAGAGAGCCTTTACAAGTTCGGAATGGCTCGCAACAAAAAGGTCCAGGTCCCCATCATCGTTTCCGATCATGCTGAGAGGAATCGCAATAAACAACTGTTTCCCGGAAATGGAAAATGTATCTCCGGTTACCACATCATCATTTAAGGTCGCAGAGATTATAGGGTCGGAGTAGATTATGCTCATCACACTGAATGCGTATACGTAATCCGCTCCGTTTCCTTTATTATACCCTGTCTTCGGGTTTCTGTCGGTATCGATGAAAATCGCACCTGCAAAGTCTTCCCCATCGAGGCTTTCTGCAAAGTCAATTTTGACATAAAGATACCCGTTCCCGACCTCACAGTCAAACTCTGTAATGTCAGGGTAGTCAAAATCTCCCATCGGGTCTGTTACACCTACAGCCTGCACCGAAGCTGGACCTTGAATAAAAAACAGAAATGAAAATGCAAAAAGTATATATTTTTTTATCCGGTAAACCCTCATTTCTCCGCCCTCTTTATCCCTTACTTCATGTTTCCTGATGTTTATTGATGCCTGTAAAATTTGGCTACCAATTAAAATTTGCTACACGGACAACTTTTCAGTCAATATTTATCAAGAAACTTTAAAAAAGTACCTTTGTTCCCATAAGAAGAAAGTTTTTTAACCGGTACAGAGGCGGGGAGGATAACCTGTACAAAACCAATACAGTAATCGATAGCAAGTGAAGTATCCAGCACAGATGCTCCTCACAGATGCTCCTTAGTCTTCCAGCGTCAAGGAGGTGTTGCCTGAAATCCATTTCCCTTCCACAGTAACCTGTGTAAATGCCACCCTCATACATTCCCCACAAATCTGAATCTAAATCCAACTAAACTTCCACAGCAACCCATGTAAATCCGTGTAAATGTTACTCTCATTGTTACTCTCATACATCACCCTCAGACATTCCCCTCATACATTCCCTCATACACCACCCTCATTTTTAATAAGAAATTGTTTTATATCTTTCATGCCTGGAAGACCCTGCAAATTTTCCTCGAAATTAAAATGAAAACACCATTAAAACTTACCCTATAAAAACCATAAGTAGGGGAGAAACAGCATACAGGAACACAGCAGCTTTCTGGGCACGGAAAAAGTGGGTAAACTTCTTTTCAGGCTCTCAGCTCCTTCAATCATAGGGATGCTCGTTTACGCTTTTTACAATGTAGTAGACACGATCTTCGTTGGCAGGGCTCTCGGGGAAGAAAGTGTCCCTGGAATTGGCGGGCTGGTGATAGCTTTTCCAATCCATATGCTCGCAATGGGGATTGCAATAGGGCTCGGGATAGGAGGAGCTTCAATTGTTTCAAGGTCTCTGGGATCAAAAGAGCCACATAAAGCTGAAAAAGCTCTTGGGACTGTGTTTTTTCTGGGAATTTTTCTGGGAATTGCTTACTCGCTTACAGGGCTTGCCTTTCTTGAGCCTTTACTAAAACTCTTTGGGGCAACGCCTAACATTATGCCCTATGCGAAAGCTTACCTTGAAATAATAATGGCAGGTTCGGTTGTCTTTACTCTCGGGATTGCAACCGAAGACCTTGTAAGAGCCGAAGGTAACGCCCGCTATGCAATGTTCGGAATGCTCCTGGGGGCTGGCCTGAACATGCTGCTTGACCCTATCTTCATCTTCGGGCTTGATATGGGGGTCAGAGGAGCTGCTATTGCAACTATACTTGCCCAGCTTGCATCCACGGTCTTCCTGCTGCGCTACTTCCTTGCCGGGAGAAGTTCGGTTACCTTCAAACCAGACCTGCTGATCCCAAGCTCTGCAATCTCAAAAGAAGTAGTAGCAATAGGCCTCGGTCCTTTCATTGTTGAAGCTTCAAACAGTGTCATGATGATTTTTGTAAACAATGCCCTTGCAACTTATGGAGGAGACGTCTCAATTGCGGCCTTCGGGATCATTCACCGCCTGCTCCTGCTCATCTTTCTGCCCATGCTGGGGATTTCCTTTGGCCTTCAGCCCATAGTGGGCTATAACTACGGTGCAAAACAGTTCTCAAGAGTAGTCGAATCGGTTAAGGTCGCCCTGAAAGTCAGCACTCTATTCTCCCTCCCGGGGTTTCTGGTCATGTTCCTCTTTCCTGCCCCTATCATCCATATCTTCAGCTCTGACCCTGAACTCACAGTTGCAGGGGCCGAAGCCATGAGGATCGTTGTGCTTATCCTGCCTTTCATAGGTTTCCAGCTCGTAGGCACAACCGTGTTCCAGGCCCTTGGAAAACCAAGGCCAGCTTTTATTCTATCGCTTGCAAGGCAGCTCCTTTTCCTGCTGCCTCTTGTGCTGGTCCTGCCGAGATTTTACGGGCTGACCGGAGTCTGGGCTGCGTTTCCTATTTCGGATTTTCTGGCTTGCGTACTGGCTGCAGGATTGCTGGGGAGAGAGTACCGGAAGTTTAAGAAGAAGGAAAAGAAGAGAGAACCGCTTCAAATTGGGATGGAAATATGAGGCTAGATCCGATAAGAGGTCTTGACAAATAGATAAATAGATAAAGAAAAGAAGAACGGAAGAAAAAAAGGTTATCTGGCACTCATGTCAGACTGCATTATCCCGAATATATTTTTTTCTGTGTCGAGACAATATGCAAGCCAGCCTATGCCGGGTATGGGACTCTTTTCCATAGTCACTTTGCCGCCGTGCTTCTGTATCTTGTTCAGGTACTCATCGACGTCCGGGACATCTATTGTGCAGACATAGGTGCTTATCGGAGTGTCCGCCCCCGGTTCCCCTTCCTGCCTCCTCATCAAGCCGCCATTGATTCCTGGATCTTCTTGTTTACCGGTTGTTATATTCCAGTATTCTATGGGACCTTCCCATTTCTCTATCTTCCAGCCGAAAACATTCTCGTAGAATTTTTTTGCCCGTGCGACATCTTCTGCATGTATTTCAAAATGAACTACTCTTGGCGTGATAACTACCCCCTGTTATTATTAGATAGTCTGGATGGTATTTATATATTCATTCGGGCTTGCTTTTTTAGACATTTAATTTTCTCAATTCGAGAAGGCATAAAGACAAAAGATGAATATTAATACAGTTCGGGACAAAATGTACAATCCGGCATATTTTTGAGACAACCTGCGAAAAGCAATATTTTTCAGGCTATTCTGAAAGAGTCAGTCTACATCCGGGGGTAAAAACGAGGTGAAATGACGAATCTTCCTGGGGTATTCCAATATTTTTTAGTTATTTAGATAACCTTTATAGTCATTTCAGAGTATTTATATAGTTACCTGCATGACCTTTTTGTATATACAGGGATCCTTATCCGGTTTCCGTGAAACTGATCTTGAATGTGGTCCCTCTGTTCTTCTCCATTTCGATTGTACCCTCCAGCTGTTCTACAAGGGTATTTACCAGCTGCAGGCCCAGTGAATCTGTATTCCTGAAGTTGATGTTTTCAGGAAAACCCAACCCGTTATCTGAAACGACCAGTTTATACAGGTAACTCCTGTTAATTAAACTCCCTTTACCATTATTATTTGCGATCTCACTTATGTTTTTATTTTCACTGAGCTCCTTCCTGAAGAGGGAAATCTGGATTTCCCCTTTCCTTCCGGTAGGGAAGGCGTGTTTCAGGGCATTGGAAACAAGTTCGTTGATAATGATCCCCAATGGGATTGCCGTGTCCATTCCAAGGAATACCTCATCTACCTCGAGCTTCAGCTTTACGTCCTCTTTCCTGACTGCATACGAGCGTAGAATATCCGAGGTCAGTTTCCCGAGATAGGCTGAAAAATCAAGGGTTTCGGTATCCTCTGCCCTGTAGAGCTCTTCGTGAATAATGGCCATGGACGCCACGCGGTTCTGGCTTTCCCTGAATGCCTCTACCACCTTCTCTTCGCTGAACTGGTCAGCCTGCAGTTCAAGGAGGCTGGATATTACCTGGAGGTTGTTCTTTATCCGGTGATGGATCTCTTTCTTGCGGATCTCATCGATCCTTGCCAGGGCTTCTTCTGCTTCCTTTCTTTCAGTTATGTCGTAGACAGAGCCCTGCACGAAAAGGGGTTTTCCTGAAGAATCGGAAATATTCTGAAGGGTCTCACAGATCCAGTGCAATTTTCCATTCTTGTGCCTTATCCTGTATTCTCGCTCGATGAGGGTATTCGGAATAGTTCTCATTTTCACTGCATCTTCGTAGATCAGGTGACGGTCTTCTGGAGCTGTTAACAGGGGCCAGGGAATAGTTCCGGAAAGAAATTCTTTTTCCGTGTATCCCGTTATTTCTTCCAGAGCCCCGTGCATGAAAAACGGATTGAAGTACATATCTCCCTGGAAAGCAATCCCCTTGAAGTTTTGCATAAATGAACGGTACTTCTCTTCGCTCTCCTGAACTTTCTCTATGGAAAGCTTGAGCTGTGTAATGTCTTTGTTCGCCCCGAGCATCCTGTATATGTGCCCGTTTTCATCCTTCAGGAATACTCCCCTATTTTCCACATAAATATAATTCTCATCCTTCCTTTTGAGCCTGTATTCCTCACAATACCGTTCTCCCTTTTCCAGGCACTCTTTATATGAATCAAGCGCATGTTTTCGGTCTTCAGGGTGTAATAACTCTTCCCAGTCCCCCAGACTGCTTATTTTTTCAAATTCTTCTTCACTGTAACCCATAAGCTCTTTGATAGCTCCTGCCCAGCCTATTTTATCTTCCGAAATATCATAATCGTATACCAGTTGTCCGGTCTGTTCGGCAACAATGCGGAACCTTTTTTCGCTTTTCCGCAATTTTTCCATTCCAAGTTTTCTCTCCGTGATGTTTTTTATCACCCCGATCATCCGGTATACTCTGCCCTCTTTGTCTCTCAAATAAGTTCCACAATCTTCCACGTAAATATATTCCCCGGACTTCCTTTTGAACCTGTATTCCTGAGAATAACTCCTACCGGCCTTGAAAATATTTCTAAAATACGTAACTACTTTTTCATAGTCCTCAGGGTGGATGTGCTTTTTCCAGAGTTCCCTGGTCGTAAGCTTATGGATTTCTTCATGGGTGTAACCGCTAATGTCCCCAATGGCCCCTGCCCATTTTATACTGTCTGAATCTACATTGTAATCGTATACAAGCTGACCTGTCTTCTCTGCTGCTATGCGGAACCTTTCCTCGCTTTCCCGGAGTTTTTCCGCGGCAAGCTTTATGGGAGTGATGTTTTTTATTACCCCGACAGCCTTGCGGATCTGTCCTTCTTCGTTCCGCAGGTAGATCCCGCTGTCTTCTACATGGAAATGGCTCCCGTTCTTCTTCCTGAACCTGTATTCCACACGGAAGTGGCTGTCTTTTTTCTGGGATTTTTTGAGTTCTGCAAGAACCCTTTCCCGGTCTTTGGGGTGGACATGTTCAAACCACATCTTGCTGTCGAATTCCTGGAATTCTTCAATGCTGTACCCGGTAATTTCGGTGATTGCTCCTCCCCAGGTAAGTACGTTAGTCACATGGTCATGCTCAAAGACGATTTGTCCGGTCTGTTCGGTAGCGACCCGGAAGCGTTCCTCGCTTTCCGAAAGTTTCTTCTGGGAAAGCTTTTGTCCGGTAACGTCTTTCATCACTCCTATAGCCCTGTAAGGTCTCCCTGCCCCGTCCCTGAGCCAGACCCCCTGGTCTTCTATGTGGATGTAGACCCCATCTTTTCTCTTAAACCTGAATTCTGTCCAGAACCGCTCCCCTTTCTCAAGGGACCTGATGATATCTTCCATCACCCGTCCACGGTCATCGGGGTGCAGCTGCTCAAACCAGACATCCCTGTTGAATTTCTGGAACTCCTCATGGGTGTATCCTGTAAGCTCGGTAATTGCTCCTGCCCAGTCCACCAGCTTTGTTGCTCTGTCACAATCATAAACAATCTGGCCTGTTTGTTCTGCAGCGACCCGGTACCTTTCTTCACTTCTTTCCAGGATTTCCCGGGCTGTTTTCCTTTCGCTTATATCTTTCATTACTCCGAAGATCCTGGATATGCGGCCGCTTTCGTTCCTGAGGTGCACGCTGCTGTCTTCCACATGGAAATAGCTCCCATCTTTTCTCCTGAACCGGTACTCTGAAAGATATTTCTCCCCTGTTCTCATGCATTTTTCATGGATTTCCCAGATCCTTTCCCGATCTTCTGGATGGATATTGTCCAGCCAGCCTTCCAGGTCCATCTTCTGCATTTCTCCAGATGTGTAGCCGGTAAGCTCTTTAATTGCCCCCGTCCAGTTGATTTTCCCTGTTACAATATCATAATCATACACAAGCTGCCCGGTCTGCTCGACAACGATGCGGTACCTTTCCTCGCTTTTCCGGAGTTGTTCTGCCGCTGCCTTGCGCGGGGTTATGTCCAGCATGACGCCTGCAATCCCACTCACATTTCCGGAACTGTCTTCATAAGTGGCTTTGTGAAAAAGGAAATCTCTTTTTACACCGTCTGCACAGACAACCTCGGTCTCGTAATAATGGCTTCCCCCCTGCTTGAGAAGCTCCTGGTCATACAGCTGGTAGATTTCTGCGAGATCTTTCGGGATCTTTTTCTGAAATTCGGCAGAAGATCCTCCGATGACCTGTTTCTTCAGAAGCCCCATAATCTGGCTGGCAAAGGTTTCGTTACAGTTCAGGTAAATCCCGTCTTTGTCTCTCTGGAATACCGGGCTCGGAATGCCGTCAACAAGGGTCTCCAGAAAATTTACTGTGTTCCGAAGGGTTTCTTCTGCCCTCTTGATCTGGGTTATGTCCTGCATCACCCCTACCATGCCGACTGTTTCCCCTCCCTCATCCTTAAATGCAGCCCGGTTGACCAGGAAATCTCTTGTTTTTCCGTCAGCACAGACTAACTCTACGTCCTGGTCCCGGTTTCCTCCGCTCCTGATAAGTTCTAGAGCCACTCTATGGCAGTATTCAGTGAGTTCTTCAGGGATGGATAATGGAAGGGATGGAAGGGTTTTTCCGAGGATTTTTTCCCGGGGGAGCCCGAGAATCTGGCTTGCAAAAATTTCATTACATCCCATGTACCTGCCCTCATCGTCCTTGTAGAAGACCGGGGCAGGGATGGTGTTCAAAAGGGTTTCAAGAAACTGCAGATTGTTTCGAAGGACCTTGCCGATTTTCTTTCTCTCTGCAATTTCCTCAGTAAGTTTCTCGTTTGCATTAATGTATTCCAGGGTTCCTATTTCAACGAGCTTTTCCAGTTCCTCTTGATGGAGCCACGGTTTTTCTTCCGCTTCAGCCCGCCTGCTCACGTCAAACCCGTAGATGTTTACACAGCCTTCTTCGGGGAGGGGGGAGAGCTTTGCAGAATACACCCTTTTTCCTGCAGTAAGCTCCAGGTATTCCGGACTTTTTTGAGCAAGTACTCTCAGGATGCTGGGCCTCAGAGCTTGAGGGATTCTTTCCTTTTCCCGGACACCCCAGTGTTCCAGTAAAGGAAAAGCCGCCCTATTGGCATATACTATTATACCATCCTTTTCCACTCTCAGGATAGGATTCGGGTCATCTGAAGAAAAATGTTCAATTAATTGTTCATT
>JBFHIK010000070.1:0-9631 GCA_041596555.1 Methanosarcina sp. | reverse complement strand
TAATAGATCAAAATCTAATTGGATTATGACACCGTAGGAACTACGGGGATGAGCTTGGGGACTTGCCCTCAAAAGAGGGAGGAATGAACCAAGAAGCCACTCAGTCTTTAGCTGAGTGGTAGTTCACAATTATTCGGCATACAATATTCTAATAATACACAATGCTCTTCCCTTAAGAAAATCCTTAAGGAGAATTCAGGATTTCCCCTGAACCGAAGGATAATAATGTTTCCGGCATAATTGAGTTATATACATAAAGGGGGTTTGTAACTGGCACAAGATAAAATCGAGAAATCTGAAGAAGAGTGGAAGAAGGTTCTCACTCCTGAGAAATATCATGTTTTGAGACAAAAAGGCACTGAGAGACCCTTTTCTGGTGAGCTGTATTATAACAAGGAAAAAGGCATCTACACCTGTGCCGCCTGTGGACAGGAACTCTTTTCTTCCGACACCAAGTTTGAGTCCGGGACTGGATGGCCCAGTTTCTGGGACGTGATTTCCAGTGATAAGGTCAGTCTCAAGGAGGATAACAGCCTTTTCATGAACAGGGTTGAAGTTGTCTGCGCTCGCTGTGGAGGGCACCTGGGTCATGTCTTTGATGACGGGCCGAAACCTACGGGAAAACGCTTCTGCATCAATGCCGTTTCCCTGGACTTCAAGAAGGAAGGAGAAGCAGGAAAGGAAGCGGAGCAATAGAAAAATTAAGAGAAGAAACCTCTGAAATACCAGTACAGATACAGAAAATCAGAGTTTAGATCATTTTTAGGTCCGGTGAAAGGGAGGTGCTGGTAAGTTTGAACCTGACTAAAAAGCAGATCGAAATTGGGGGATTTTTAGTTTTTCTGGTCCTCTACCTTGTTTTTTTTAATCTGGTATACCGCTTTAAAGGTCCCGGATACCCTATTTACGCTCCCGGAACTCTTATATTTGCCTTCCTGGGGTACTGGCTGGGGGGATATCTTTACGATAAATATCTGAAATGATAGGCATTCTCCTGAGAAGTATCTCGTGGAGAGCTGGGGGGTCGAAAGGGGTCGAAAGTTAGCATGATTCATCTGGCCTGACCCATGTGGGCCTTTCTATATAGAAATTTTATTTAGCAAGTACTTTCACAAGCTTTATCATAGATTACGGCGATTTTCAGGACAGATGTTCAAAGCAATTATTTTCGATGTGGACGGCGTCCTTGTGGATTCCATGCGTTTTCATGCCGATGCCTGGGCTGAAGCTTTCAGGGAAGCAGGAATTTCCATAAAAAGGGAAGATATATATGAAATCGAAGGTGGAAACAACCGGGGAATAGTCAGATCCATCTTTGAAAAGGCAGGAAAAATCCCCGAGGCTGAGGATTTCGAGTCTATTTCCCGAAAAAAGCGGGAAATTCTGGACCTTGGCATGCTAAAGCCTTTTGACGGCATGGTCGACTGCCTGAAAGAACTGAAAAAAAGTTTCCGTCTAGCCCTGGTCTCGGGGTCAAGTCATCTGGTTGTGGGAACTGTAATTGAAAACTTCTTTTCTGACATATTCGAAGTCGTTGTCACGGGTTCGGACGTCGAGAACGGAAAACCGTCTCCTGAACCTTATCTGAAGGGAGTTGAAAAACTATCCCTGCCGGAGGATGAGTGCCTGGTTGTGGAAAATGCCCCGATGGGAATTGAAGCTGCAAAAAACGCAGGGCTCTACTGTGTAGCGGTCGCAAGCACCCTCGGGCCCGAAAGGCTGCAGCATGCAGACCTTGTATTTGAAAACCATGCTGCCCTTTTTGAGTACCTTAAAAGCCTCGTGCCGGTTTGAGTTTTCGGACCCGTTTTCATCTTTTGCTCGTTTCTTTCACCTTTTTTATCTTCCTTGCTTATCTTTCAAGCCGTTGGGGGTTCAAAAGAGCAAGGTTCAAAAGAGCAATATGGAGGGGCTTATTCAGGGAAGGGGCTTGTTCAGGGGTTTTTTGCTCCCACTTCCTTTTCAAGCATTTCTCTGATCGCTTTTGGCCCGTCCAGCTCTTTTGCAAGCCGGCGGAGCCGCTCTGTTTTGCTTCTGTACTCCTCTTCTTCAAGGACTTCCCGTATACATTCCAGAATGACCTCAGGGGGCGTGGAATAGCTGAGCCTTCTCCCATATTTCTCTTCCTCGATAACAGCGGCGTTGCTTTCCTGTTCGTTGTGCCCCTCGTCCGGAAAAGAGAGGATCGGGATTCCGAAACTTAAAGCTTCCATAATTGTGCTGTGCCCTCCGGGAGCAATCACGGCATCGGAACTCTTGAAGTAAGGGAACGGGTCTTTTATGAACTGGAGGACCTGCACGTTTTCCGGAAGGTCGGTGAATTTTGATGGGTCAAGGCTGGGGCCGGAAATGAGGGTGTAATATATGCCGGAATCGAGCTTTGCGGTTTCGAGCACTTTCCTGAAAATTGGTTCCCTGTATCCGAAACCTCCAATAAGGGAGATGATATGGGGTTTTCTGAGGGAGATTTCTTCAACTTCATCGTACTTTTTCTGGACCAGGGGGCCGCTGTATAAAAGTTTTTCCCGTACTTTAGGAGTGAAATTCAGGTTTTCCCTGCAGACCGTATAGGGAAGGGGATAGTCAGGGATAATTATCCTGTCCACCAGTTCAAAGACCTGGTTGTAGAGCTTTTTGGTAAGTTCTCCGAGAAGCCTGATGGGCACTCCCCTGCTCTTGAAAAATTCTTCCATGTTTGACTGGTTGAGGATAAGGTATACTGGAATTTTTAGGGCTTTTGCGGCAAGGATTCCCAGATAATAGCTGTCCGAAACCACCACCTCAGGGGCAACATCTCTGGTTAGCTTCAGGATTTTTGGCCCTCCCAGGAGCTGGGTGCTTTTGAGGGTTGCCTCGATCGACCCTTTGAAATCCAGGGTTCCTGCCTTTCCCACAAGTTTGATTTCGGATGGGATGTCATGGGCATTGTAGCCTACCTTTTCGATCAGCTCTTTCGAGTATCCATATGCCCCAAAGTGAACCTCATGCCCCGAACTCATCATTTCTCTCCCCAGGGCAAGGCAGCGGCTTGTGTGGCCAAGCCCTTCTCCGCATATAAAAATCATTATTTTCATCCCTTATACCTCATTTTTAGAATGTGTTTACCCCTATTCTTTTTTCCTGTATTTTTCCTGTATTTTTCCTATCCTTTTTTCCTGTATTTTTTCCCCTGCGTTTTTTCTGTATTTTCTTATTTTATTCTCTATTCAGTTTTTTTGTCCCGGCTTTTTTATTTATTCATTAAATTTTGTCTGGCAGGATCTTTTTCCAATTCTCTCCTCCATAAGTTTCCGGACAGCTGCAGGCCCATCCAGGGCTTCGGCAAGTTCTCTTAACCTCCGGGTTTTTTTGCCGTACTCTTCGTCTTCCAGGCCTTCCCGGATGCAGGCAAGGATAGCTTCGGGGCGCGTCAGGTAGCTCATCCTCTTCCCGTACCCTCCCTCTTCAAGCACGGTGGCATTGTTTTCCTGCTCGCTGTGCTTCTCGTCCGGAAAAGAAAGCACCGGAAGCCCGAAAGTCAGGCTCTCAAGGATTGTCCCGTGCCCGCCTGCGGTGATTACGAGATCCGAGCCTTTGAAGTAAGGAAATGGGTTTTCCGTAAAACCTGTAAATTCTACGTTTTCCGGGATTTCCGGAAATTGTTTTGGGTCGATCCCTGGCCCAGAGATAAAAGTGTAGTGGATGGCCGGATCCAGTTTTGCAGCTTCAAGCACGCTCCGGAATATGGCAGCTCTGTACCCGAAGGCGCCGATAGTTGAGAGGACATTAGGGTGCGGAAGTGTCTTTGCTTCGACTTCCCGGTACCTCCACCGGATAAGGGGGCCGCTGAAAAAGATGGTATTGTTGATCTCCCTTGAGAGCGTGAAGTTTCTCCGGTTGACCGAATATGGAAGGGGGTAGTCCGGGACGATGATTCCGTCCACACTGCTGAAGATGTAATGATAAAACTTTTTGATGAGTTTGCCTGCAGCCCCTACAAAAGGCCCTCTGTTCTGGAAAAATTCCACCATATTGAACTGGTGCCCGATAAAGTAGACAGGGATCTTCTTGGCTTTTGCGGCAAGGATGCCCAGGTAGTACCCGTCCGAAAGCACCACATCCGGTTTGAGTTCATTTATAAGTTTCAGGAGTTTTCCATATCCGGAAAGGGGAGTGTTCCTTAGGGTAGCTTTGATGGATTTACCTATATTAAGCGCACCGGCAGTTCCGACAAGGGTTATCTCCGGAGGAATTTCATGTGCCCAGTACCCTGTTTTTTCGACCAGCTCTTTTGAGTATCCGTAAGCTCCGAAATGTGTCTCATGCCCCGCAGCCAGGAACTCTTTCCCAAGGGCAAGGCAGCGGCTCGTGTGTCCCAGCCCTTCCCCGCATATAAAAATCATTATTTTCATAAAACCTCAGCAGGAAACCCGTTAAATCTTTTGATTTAGCGGGTAGTTGACGTAGATATTGTATTAATGCGTAGATATTGTATTAATGGGCAGGTAACTATTCTAAATGATCGGACGTTCAATGAACATGGCCACTGATTACCTTGAATAGTCATTTCATTGACTATTAAAGTTATCTGGATATAGTAAAAATTAGGGATAGAGGGTTTGAAGGTTAAATAATTGAGGAGAACCGGACAGTACCGAAGTTTGCAGAAGTGAAATGAGCAGAAGTGAAATGTGAGAAACGTAATGTGAGATACGAAATGTGCAGTAAACTGCAAACAGTATAAAAAAGAAAAAAAGAGAACGGAGAGTTCGGCTTAGAAGCCGTAGTTCTCCGGAAGGAAGACTTTAACTTCACTCTTGTACTTTGTGAGGCAGTCGTCCATGAACTTGTCCATGTCGTCCGTAAGGGAGTCCAGGGATGCCTTTGCGTCTGCGAGGGCTTTGGTCTCGAACCTGGAGAGGGCGAGCTTGCCTGCAGCACCTTCGCTGACGATGTCGCAGCATTCGATTGCAGCGTTCTTTGCTCTGAGATAGATGTTGTCTCCGTCCTTAACAATTGCCTGGCCGACCTTGTATGCGTTGTCGTATGCAAGCACGTAGGACTGGGGGTCTCTGTATCTGTCGGAGAGCATGAAGAGGTCCCTGAGAACTTTTTCGTTCTTGGTTTCAAGAGCGGTGTTCATGAGGGCGCAGTCGTATGCAAGGGACTCGGACCAGCACTGAACAGTGGTACCACCGAATTCACCGTGGTATTCAACGGATTCGTTGGACCAGACATCACAGCACTGCATAATGAGGTTGCCCACTAAGTCAGAGTGTGCGCAGGTGGAGGTCTTACCTTCCTGGGCCATTGGTATACCGGTGATGGCTTTGATGACGACGTTTTCGTATCCACAGTCCTTCCCGGGGCCAACTGCACCGGATTCGTATGCGACGAGGGACCTTGGGGCGGAAATTGCTCTTGCAAGGATTGCGAGAGTGTGGGCGAGGTTCTTGTCAAGCAGACCGCCGCCTATGAACATTGCGGTGTTTGCCTGTGCGCAGTCGGTGTCACCGGCTGCAACAGTGCCGGTCTTCTTTGCTATTGCTGCAATGTCGGTCCAGATCATTTCCATATCAATGGAGCCGAGACAGCCGATACCATAGAGCATACCAGCGATGTCGTTCCTGAGCACGGCGTGGTCGAATACTTCCTTACCACCCATGCTCTCTACGGAAAGCAGGTCTGCACCGGACTTGGCACATTCTTCGAAGGCTTCGAGGAAAACAGAGTACTTGTCGCCTCTGAGCTGGAGGAAGTCCCTGTTTTCACGGATGTCGCCGATTGTGTGGCGGAGTGCGCACTTTATGCCGTATTCATCGTGGTATTCTTCCATGATGGTTTTCTGGGCATGTGCAACTTCTGCTCCCCAGGAGGGGTTGTTGGACATCTGCTGGACGTGTTCAGTTTCAAGGATAATTGCTGGGAAACCGACCTGGACCATTCTTGACATAACGTCGGTTGTGATCCTCTCGTATTCCTTTATGAGTTTTTCCTTGGATGCGCCTGCTTCAGGTCTAGGAGCGTAGTTAATTTCAGGAATTGTGTAACCAGCACCGATCTCAAGGCCAAGGCCTGCTTTTACGGGGTGCTTGGATACGCCGAAGCTCATCTCGTCTGCGCTTGCATATGCCATTGAAGTGTATCTTTTTGCTGCCATCTCATTCACCTCAGTGCTTGTGGAATTTGTCTCTTAATGCTGCAATATCGTTTGTACCTGCAATGATTGCGTCAGCAATCTTGGGAGCGTCAGCTGCTTCTTCACCGTACACACCGAGTGCATACTGGGACACGAAGTCCTGGTTGACTGCGCCGCCACCGCATGCGAATGGGATCTTAATTCCCTTCTCAAGGAGCTTGTCGTTAACTTCCTTGAATGCATACATGGTAGTGGTCATGAGTGCAGTGCCTGTGACCATGAGGGGCTTGTTTGCAACAACCGATGCAATAACCTCGTCAACAGGGACGTCCCTTCCAAGGTCAACTACATCGTATCCGTTTGCTCTGAGGAGAGCGGCAACGATGTTCTTACCGATGTCGTGAACGTCACCTTCTGCGACGTGGCAGACAACAGTTCCCTTTGTTACAGGGGCAGTTTCGGAGTTTTCCTTACAGAAATCGATACCGTTGAGCATGGCGTCAGCAGACATCATGACGTTGGGGAGGAAAATTACTCCATCATCGTAGAGCTTGGTGACAACGCCCATACCGACCATGAGGGCATCGTCGATGAGTGCGATTGGGTCCTTGCCTGCGTCCATTGCAGCCTGGAGACCCTCGACTACGTCATCTTCTTCTCCTTCGAAGATGGCTTTTGCAATCGGGTAAACAAGTTCGTCTTTAGGATAAAGTTCTTCTGCGGCTTCTTCAGGAGTCATCTCCTTTTCCAGAGCCACATTGTACCTGGTTAATACTTTTTTCAGACTTGCCTCTGTAAAGTCCAACATATTTCTAAACCTCCATTTAAATTATAAACAAAAAGGTCCTTGCCATTCCGGATCTGCAGTTCACCGGATTTATATGGCCCGGGATGTTCCGGTTTTGCCTTGCAAAGTTTTTTCTTTCTGTGGTAGTACCCTGAGAACCATCTGGAGTTTATCTATTTTCGAGGGTGTAAATTCCAGATTTCTGCAGTACAAATACCGGTGAAAGAATTTCTTGAAAGAATTTCTTTCTCCTGTTGCCGGAACTTTTCCTTTTTTATTGTATTCCACGTCTGTTATGCTGACATGTGTTTACAGCGTAATTAGAAGAAATTATCACATATACCATAACCGACGGAAATTTTTTTTTGATTTTTACAGGTCAATACCGGGTCTGAATTTTTGAGGGCAAGGTGCGACTTCCTGCCGTCTTATTTTTCCAGCTCTTCTCTCCTGATAGATGAGTTCTAAATTTTTGGGGCAAATCCGGGATCAAATCTTCAACATTTTTCAAGGTATTTTTATTTTTAAAACTGTATCTCTTTTTTTAAACAATGTCTTTATTTAGATAAAGCCCATCAAAAATTTCAATGTTCATATTTACTCTCTCAGCAAAACATCTCTGCTTTTTGTTATTAGTTGAGGTGCCATTCTCTTTTTGAAATCTGGCTAATGATGGCGTTTTTCCTTTTAATATTTCTTCCCTTCCTGACTGGTTAAATTCTCTTATTTCGCCTCCCTTACGTTTTAAATTATTCATCCATATTCTTTTATATAAATGGACACATCGATTATTCTTGTATATGGCGCAAATTCTTCCTCTTATTAAGATCGTATATTGCCTGAATGAAACTCTAATTTTTATTCTTTAATGTACGAACATTTCCTGTGCCATATGATGCAGACATCATATATTTTACAAAAAACGAGATAGAAGTGGTTTGAATGCAATCTGAGTTAATAGATGTAGTATTTCGTTCCCAGAAAAGAAGAGATCTCCTCCTACTCCTGGGAGAAGAACCCCGAACAATGGAAGAAATTAAAGTCCTTCTCGATGTTTCCCCCACAGCTATCTTACCCCATATCAAAAGGTTTACGGACAGTAACCTGGTTATTCAGAAAAATAGCAAATATGGATTGACAGATATGGGAGATCAGGTGTTCAAAAAAGCCCGGTCTCTTGTTGACGTCCTTACTCTGGTTGAAAAAGACAACTACTGGATCGATCATGACCTGGGTGGAATCCCGCAGTATCTTCTTGACAGGATAGGGGAAATTAAGGGCTGTAATCTTGTCAAAGCCGATCCCAGCCAGATATTTGAACCGAGCATTGAGCTTTTTAATTTCTTTTCCTCTTCCCGCTATCTTATGGTGGTTTCATCCTTTTACAGGCCTGAATTCCTTCCCCTCTATTCAAAGCTCGGAAGGCTTGATTCAGAGGTTTCCCTTATTTTCACGGAATCGGTACTCGATAAGTTCCTGCACAATTATGAACGGAAAATAAGGAAATTTGCCACAATGGAGAACACCGATCTTTTCGTCTGTAAGGATGGTTTAAAAATTGCCGAGCTTATTGTCTCTGATCGTGGGATGATGATTTCTCTCTTTGACAGCCAGGGCAGGTTCTATCACGACTATATGAGCTGTTCCGATCCCCAGGCTATTTCCTGGGCAAGAGAGCTCTTTGATTTTTATAAATCAAAGGCATTAAAGGTTGAGGATGAGAAGAGCATTGATAGTTTTACATCCACATCCAAAGACGGGGCTTTCTCAGAATCTCTTCTGTTAAGCTTCCACTAATATATACTGATGTAGTAACAGATTTAATATCAAATTCCCTTCTGGAGAGAGGCTGAATAGAATGAGTATGGAACTGCAGTTAATAGATACTATTTTCTTTTCGGACAAAAGAAAAAATTTGCTTCTATTCCTGAAGAATGGACCAAAAACAATTGAAGAAATCAAGACTGAGCTTGAAGTCAGTTCCAGCCCTATTATGGCTCAGATCCGTATCCTGATCAAAGATGGGCTGGTGGTGCAGGAAGATTACGGTTATGAACTTTCTGTAAAAGGGAAGCTTATAGTTCCCAAAATGGAACCTCTCCTCTCCACATTCCGGGTCTTTGATGAAAACCATGATTACTGGGCAAGGCAGGACCTCTGCACCCTTCCTTTGCACCTGCTTGACCGTATAGGGGAGCTTGGCAAGTGTATGGAGCTTGTACCGGATAGAACTCATATCTTTGATTACCCTCCTGAAATTATGGACCCCCTTTACAGATCAAAAACGGTCATGGAAGTCTCTTCTTTTTTCCGCCCGGGGTATCCGGGGCTCTACCTGGACCTTGCGCATAAAGGCATAGAGGTTTCTATGGTTCTGGAAAAGCCAATATACAGGAAACTGGTTTCCGATCATAGGCAGGAGGTTGAGGAGTTCCTAAAAATGGAAAATACTCAGATTTTTGTCTGTGACAATAAAATCGAACTCGCTTCCGGCCTTGTTACGGACCGCTTTATTTCGATGTCTATGATCTCAAAGAATGGAAGGTACTATAACCATGAAATGGTGAGCTTTGAAAAAAGTGCTCTTGAATGGGGGAAGGAACTTTTCAATTATTACAGGGACATGGCTGAGCAGATTACACAGGTTTGAGAAATACTCAAGCCCTGAGATCTTACTCAAGCCCTGAGATCTTACTCAAGCCCTGAGATCTTACTCAAGCCCTGAG
>JBFHIK010000069.1:0-9687 GCA_041596555.1 Methanosarcina sp. | reverse complement strand
GGGGATGAGCTTGGGGACTTGCCCTCAAAAGAGGGAGGAATGAACCAAGAAGCCACTCAGTCTTTAGCTGAGTGGTAGTTCACCACCCTACTTTGACAGAAGCATACATTTTTTAATGTATAAATAGGCTTCATGATTCTGTTTTCTTCATTAAATTTAAATTTATATCGGATGTTTGGGGATTTTTGACATTTACTATTTTTATTAAACTGTAATGCGTTGATACAACGTGTTTTTTGTATGAAAATACTGTATTAATTAGCAGGATATGTCAAATTAGGGTTATCAGGACCGACTCAAGAGATCCAAACACTGCCGGAGGAAAAATTAAATAGTTCACAAAATAGTTTACAAAAAAATGACAAAGTTTCCGGACAGATGAAGAAGAGATTAAAATAGCTCGGAACTAAAAAAATTAAAATTGATTTGAAAAAATCAGTAAAATATTAGATTTGCTGAACCATTTTTTCTACCTTACTTCCGGTTTCGGTAAGGAAGTAAACCTCTTCTTTTTTTGCGATTAGCTCTTTTTCTTCCAGTTCCTCGAGAGTCTTTGCAATGGTAAGATGTACTATCCGAAGAGTTTTAGAGATACGTTCTCCTTCCATTTCCCCTTTTGAGGCTAGCAGAGAGAGCACTTTTTGCCTTACGTTATTTCCGTTCACAAAACCAACTAATTCATTCATAAGATACCTCCAAGATATGTAAAATTTCCCGGGTATTATTATATAGACATATTTATATATTAAAAGTGCATAAATAGGTAATTATATAGGTAATATAAAAAGATGGAGTTCAAGATATATTTAGCTTTTTGCTGGCTGAAAAATGCTTTTTCCGGTAAAAACACAAATTTAAGGGGTTTTATTCTTCAAGGTACGAATCCGGGTTTCCCGGAGTTTTTGCTTATTGAAGCTGCATGTGCCCGAATTTGCGGATTTTTTTCGTATACGAGCTCCCTTTTTATGCAAGCCTGTAAATTTTCTTAATTCCAGAATGTGAGATTTATTATGTCTCGATGAGACAATTTACTAATTTACTTTAAAATACAAAAAATCAAAAAATACAAAGCTCTGGTAGGCTTTTTATATTATTGAGAATTTTTGTTTATGACCGAAATTCAGTATAAAGTGCCTTAAAAACACCATTAGGCTTTAATATCATCATTGATAAGTACTTTATATCTAATCAGTTATTTTCGGATGTAATTTACATATACAATGATTACAAATTTGGAGGACATACCAACAAATGAGCAGCGGAATGTGCCCGGTATGCGGGCTCCCTAAAGAACTTTGCATTTGCGAAGAGGTTGCAAAAGAGCAACAGCGAATCACTGTGAAAGTAAACAGAAGGAGATATGGTAAGGAAGTCACTGTTGTAGAAGGTTTCGATGCAAGTGAGATTGACCTTCATGAATTATCCACCTATCTTAAATCAAAATTTGCATGCGGTGGTACAGTAAAAGGAAACACAGTAGAACTTCAGGGCAACCACCTGACCCGCATGAAAGACGTCCTAATGGAAAAGGGTTTCTCTGCTGAACAAATAAAGAATTAAACTCTGAATCCGTCCCCCACCGGAGCAACCGGATCCCAGAACAGGAATGTAAGTTTATAGGTTCGGGGTTTTAAGTATCTTTTTGCCAGTTTTTCGAGAGCTTGTGCTTTCTTCTCGAAGCATTGAAAGGAACAGGAGTTCCTGCTCGGAAAACTATACAAAAAGTGTGTTGTATATATTTTAAAAATTGTAAGATATATTTTAAAAAAATTGCTATAATATTTTATCTGTACAAGTGTTGGTCTCCAATGAAAACAACATGCGAAATTATGGTACAGAAAGTCTTGCCTGCAATCAGGGCTGAACTTTCACGGGCAATGATTTTTGAGCATGGATGCACGCAGCAGGATGTAGCAGATATCCTTGAGCTTTCACGAGCTGCGGTATCCCAGTACGTGAGCGAAAAACGTGGGGCTGAAGTTGATTTCTCAGAGGAGACCCAGAAAGAAATCCGGAAATTTGCATCAGTACTCTTAAATGGCGGATTATCATCTCAGGAAAAAGTAGACGGGATGTGCAGCATATGCAGTTTTGTTCAAAAATCCGGCTGGCTGTACAGAAATGCTCCTGAAGCTAAAACCTGCATCATCTGTAAGGATATGAACTAAAGGTGAAAGACACACTGTGTATCAAGTGCAAGGGAAAAGGACTTTGTGGGCGCCCCCGCTGCCCTATTCTGGAAAAATTTAAATCCTTGCAGTCAATTTCACCTGTTATCTCAGGAGATTCTATATTTGGGGCTTCTCCCCCAGCTCTTTTTGTAGGAAGCTACGGCTACCCCAGGGTTTCAGCAGGCCCCCTGATTCCTCCTTTAGCAACGGAAAACGAAGCTTTGCTTCTCGAAGATCCTTCTGCCTGGGGAAACATGCAGATAGAAGATATCATCTCCATGCGCTCTCGTATGGTCAGGGCAAACACGAGCCTGCACATAAAAGATGCACGGAGTAAAGAAAATCCTCTTCTTGCAAAGGCTCAGGAACTGGCGCTCTCCAGAAAGCCAGTCGATACCGAAGCCTGGTTTTTTAAAACCCCTAAACAGGACCTCAAGTTCGATTCAGTCCTGACGCCTATGGGCCCAGCCGGGCTTGTAAAAAACTTTGAGCTTGCCGAAAACCCGAATGTCCCGAAAAAAGTGGATTACCTGGTCTATGATACCGATGCCCTTGCAAAAGACGCTGTTACCGAACTTTTAAAAAGTGACGTTTCTACGGAACATATCACCCGCCTTTTTTCGATAGGCCTGCTCGGGAAAGAACGCAAAATAGTGCCTACCCGCTGGTCCATCACAGCCGTGGACGATATGGCAGGAAAGGAGCTTGCAGACCGTATACGGGACTTTCCGTGGGCTTCAGACATTAAGCTTTTCAGCGGAACACATTTCGGAAACCATTTTGAAGTCCTCATCCTTCCGCGGGCTTATTCCTTTGAACTTATTGAAATCTGGCTCCCAAAAACAGTCTGGTCCGGAGAATCAAGCTGGATCGGAGAAGACAGCGAAGGCCTGGACGGAAAAAAAGGATATTCTCCTCTTGCAGGAGGTTATTATGCAGCAAGACTTCCTGTGCTTGAGTATCTGACTGAAATCAAAAGACAGGCTTCGGTCTTTGTGCTGAGGGAAATAACTCCCGATTACTGGGCTCCTCTTGGAGTCTGGGTGGTCAGAGAGGGCATGAGAAAAGCTCTTCAAAATCCTCCAAAATCTTTTGATTCCCTGGATGCGGCAGTTTCAGACCTTACAGAAAGGGTAAAAACCCCAAAATCAGAGTGGGTGCAGCAGGCAAAGATGCTCTCAAACTTCCGGTTCCAGACAACGCTTGATTCTTTTTTCAAGGTTTAAGAAGTAAAAAAGAAAAAAAGAGTTAGAAACGAAAAAATTGATCGCTAAGCCGAAGCTGGTTTCCAGATAAAAAAGTAATAAAGAAGAAAAAATTAAGAAAAAAGGGCTTAAAGGCCTTTGCAGGCTTATTCAAACCTTTATCAGGCGTATTCAACCCTTTGTCGGGTGTATTTAATATTTGTCGGGTGTATTCAATATTCTTCATGCTTATTTAAATATCTCGGGCACAATGCGCCGGGCAACGTCTTCATAAGCTTTGGAAATATCACCTTTGTCAAATCTGAAGACATCTTTATCCATGGACTGCCCGGTTTTCTTGTCCCAGAAGCGGCAGGTATCGCAGGAAATTTCATCGGCAAGGATTATATCCCCATCCCTTCTTCCAAACTCAAGCTTGAAGTCGGGAAGCAGAATTCCTTTCTCATCAAGGTAAGGCACAAGCAGCTCATTGATCCTGAGCGCAAGCTTCCGGAGTGTAGCAAGTTCTTCGCGTGTTGCAACACCAAGCGCAACAGCGATGTCGTCATTCAGCATGGGATCTCCGTATTCATCACTTTTGAAATCAAAAACAAGAACCGGGGACTCGAAAATCGTACCTTCTTTCATAGGGTATCTCTTTGTAATAGAGCCCGCAGCAATGTTTCTGACAATGACCTCGATCTTTATAATTTCTACTTTCTTTACAAGCATATCGATTTCAGAAAGCATGCTGATAAAATGTGTTTTTATCCCGCTGGCTTCCAGCATCTCAAATATTTTTTTTGAGATCTGGGCATTGTAGTAACCCTTCCCTTCCATCTCAGCTTTCTTTTCCCCGTTGAATGCGGTCAGGCTGTTTCGGAATTCGGAGATAAAGGTGTCGGGATTATCTGTCGCATAGATAGTCTTTGCTTTCCCTGAATAGAGCTGTTCTCTTTTCATGCGGTGGTCCTCTCTGGGGATGATTATGGATTCTGGATTTCCCTGGATAAAGAGATTTCCCGGAAACATTGTTCCGGAACAACAGTAGCTTTAATATAGGAGTTCTTAAATAATGTTTTGGCATTTCAGAAGCGGACTGGAATATGTACCGGAACTGGAATACATCATGGTAGTGATCGAATCACTTCCAGAACTCACAAAGATACTCCCTGAAACTCGAGAGGTTTCCAGATTTACAGAGATTTCTTCTTGAAATATACTCTCGATTTCATGAAGAGACGGAGTAAACGATAAAGTCTTTCTGCTAGATAAAGTTATCACCTCCTTACGGCGTATATCCTTCTGCAGAGGTCTGCCTCCTGCTTCGTAAATTATATCATAGAAGAAAATCAATTAATAGTTTTAACAACTTAATTAAAGAATTAAGAACTTAAAGCACTTGAACGCCCACCACTTAATGATGGACTCATCTCAATACGCAACGGATAAAAAAACATGTCAGGAATTATACTAGACATAGTAGAGCTACTGCTGACTGCAGAGATCTATAATCGCTACCCAGAACTGGATGTAAATGACCTTCCCAAAAATATCCGGAAAAATTACTGGAACAGCACAGAAAAAACAGTTCCCAAACCCATAATAGCTTCGTTTGTCAGGATCGAAAAACTATATGGGATTAAAGACATCGAAAAAAGTGTAAGGAGTGTCCCTTTCATAACCATTGATAGGTCTCACTTTGAACTCCGCCTGAGCGCATTGGAACTTGCCGCAGAATGGTTTGAAAAACAGGAAGGATCTCAGGAGAGAATCGAAAACAATCCTGTCCTCGCTTATTATTTGGGAGAAATCAGGAAGGGTGAGGCTTCAAACTATGCAGCTGCAAAAGCAAAGCTCAGGCCAAAGGAAGTCGACAGGGAATGGATAGAATCTCTGGTAGCTGAAATCAGGAAAGAAGACAAGGGCGAAGAGATGCTCAAGCTCGTTGTCATTATCGCTCCTGAAGACGTAAAACAGAAAGTCAAGGACCTTGTGCTCACCAGGGAACAGGAAGACGAAATTGAAAAAATTATGAAAGCCATCAAGCACAGGGAATACCTGCGGGATATAGGGCTGCATGACATCGGAAAACTCCTGTTTGTAGGGCCCCCGGGAACCGGAAAAACCTCTGTTGCCCGTGCCCTTTCAGAACAGCTTTCTATTCCCTTTGTTGAGGTCAAGCTCTCAATGATTACGGACCAGTACCTTGGCGAGACCGCAAAAAACATAGACCGCGTTTTCCTGCTTGCAAAAAAACTGAATCCCTGCATTCTTTTCATAGATGAGCTGGACTTTGTTGCAAAAGCCAGGACTTCAGACGAAAACGCCGCAATCAAGAGAGCGGTCAATACTCTCCTGAAAGCTATAGATGAAATCAGCCTGGTAGAGCATGGAGTCCTTCTTATTGCTGCAACAAACCACCCCCGGATGCTCGACAGTGCGGCATGGAGGCGGTTTGACGAAATAGTCCATTTCCCTCTGCCTGACCTTGATATGCGAAAAAACATCCTTGACATTGTGACCCGGCACATCGAGGGAGACCTTGATACGCAAGAGATTGCGGAATTGACAGAGGATTATTCAGGTTCTGACCTGCGCATGGTTATCAGGGAAGCAGTCCTGAGCGCTCTTCTGGAAGAACGCAAGGTGCTCACCCAGCTGGACCTGCTGGAAGCAGTAACGTCTTTTAATGAAAGGGCAAATCTCAAGTCCGATGAATACAAAGGGAAGAGTTCTTCATGAGGATAACGCTGCTCGGGACTGGCGACGCCGTCGGTACCCCTAAAATAGGCTGCACCTGCGCGGCCTGTGCAGATGCCCGTGCAGGTGGAAAGAGCCAGCGTCTTCGATTTTCTATCCTTGTGGAATCAAACCAGGGAAAAATCCTTATTGATACCAGCCCGGACCTCCGGCAGCAGTTCCTTAAGCAAAGGCTTTCAGGCATAGATGGTGTGATCTGGACCCACGGACATTATGACCATTACTCGGGTTTCGGAGAATTTTACCGGGTCCAGAACAGGGTGGACGTCTACGGGATTCCCGAAACTCTTGACTACATAAACCAGTACGTTTCGTTCCTGAAACCCAGATACCACTACGTAAAACTCTATGAGCCTTTTGAGTTGATAGGGCTTGAGTTTACTCTCTTTAAGGTAAACCACCCGCCTGTGGAAGTCCCTACAGGAGTCATCATCCGCGAGGGTAATACAAAAGTTGTGGTTACGGGAGATACGAATTCGGAGATCCCTGAGAAAAGCCTGGAGTTGATGAAAGACCCGGACCTTCTTATTGCCGATGGGATAGTCCCTCCGCACATCCATATCAAAAAACACATGAATTCAGAAGAAGCTATGGCACTTGCAGGGAAACTCAATGCAAAGAAAGTGGTCCTTACTCACCTCAGCCACCTCTTCCGCCCCCATCATATTGAATCGATGTTTTTGCCCCTGGGTTATGACGGGCAGGTCTTTGAGTTTTAACATATAATTCAACAGTTTAACAATTCATCCGTTTAACAGTTGAACAATTCAACAGTCTGCCAGTTTAACAGCTTAACAATTTACCTTTTTCAGCTTCTGTTACTCACTGGATAAAGACTTTGTTTTCATGCCTCTAGCTTTTGTTTTATTTTGTTCACGTTAGCTCTATATCCTCTGGGAACCCAAAAACCATTTATGAATCCCAAACGCATCCGGACTCTTAAACCAGGGAAAACAGGTGATGGGCCTGTTGCTTACTGGATGAGCCGCGACCAGAGGGTTGAAGATAACTGGGCTCTGCTTTTCTCCAGAGCAATTGCACAGAGAACTGGTGTCCCGGTAGTAGTGGTTTTTTGTCTCACAGACAGGTTTTTAGGGGCAGGGAAAAGGCAGTACGAGTTCATGCTCAAAGGACTTCAGGAGCTTGAAAATGTCCTTTCCCGGAAAAAGATCCCATTTTTCTTTCTGCGAGGAGATCCCGGGCAAAAAATACCTGAGTTTGTCAAGGAGAAAGGGATTGGCACTCTAGTTACTGATTTTAGCCCGCTACGCGTGAAGACAGAATGGGCAGACAAAATTATATCAGAAATCGGAATTCCCTTTTTTGAGGTGGATGCCCACAATGTCGTCCCCTGCTGGGAAGCTTCTCCGAAAAGAGAGTATGCAGCCCATACCTTCCGCCCCAAATTCTATAGACACCTGCCTGAATTTATGGAGGAATTCCCTGAACTGGAACCAAACTCTGAACTGCCTGAGGTCACAACTGGCGCCGCCAGGCTGGAGCCCTTTGCATATACACAGGAAACCAGGATTAAACCCACTCTTTCTGAGGGACTCTCCGGGAAAGATGCTGACCCCTTCTTTGAGCCTGAGCATTTCAAGTCCGGGGAAAAAGCTGCTCAAAGAGTGATGAAGAGTTTTCTTGCAGAGAGGCTTGACTCTTACAATACCCTGAGAAACGATCCAACAAAGACAGGAGTATCGGGACTCTCCCCTTACCTGCACTTCGGGCAGATTTCGGCTCAGAGAGTTGCCCTTGAGGTGGAAAAGACAAAAGCTGACCCGGAATCAAAGAAAGCTTTCCTGGATGAGCTTCTTGTCTGGAAAGAGATTGCGGACAATTTTTGCTATTACACCCCTGCGTATGACAGCTTTGAAAGTTTTCCCAACTGGGCAAAGGAATCTCTGAATGCCCACAGGCAGGACAGGAGGGAGTACCTCTACACACTGGAGGAATTTGAAACCGGAAAGACGCATGACCCCCTCTGGAATGCAAGCCAGATGGAACTTCTCTATACAGGGAAAATGCACGGTTACATGCGCATGTACTGGGCAAAAAAAATCCTGGAATGGAGCGAATCTCCTGAAAAAGCCCTTGAAATTGCAATCTGCCTGAATGACAGATATGAACTGGACGGAAGAGATCCCAATGGGTATGCTGGAATTGCCTGGTGCATCGGAGGCGTCCATGATAGGGCCTGGAGGGAGAGAGAAGTGATAGGAAAAATAAGATATATGAGTTATGAGGGCTGCAAAAGAAAATTCGACGTTGAGTCATATATTGCAAAATATTCAGCTCAGTAGAAACCTCCAATTTTATCCAGACAATTTATTCCATTTTTTCGTTTAGGTTGTATACCATGATTTTAACTGATATCGATATATACACAGGTTTATTAAAGCTTAAATTTGTATTTTTTTCAGATAATTTAAATGTTTCACCTGATGCCAGACACAGTGCTTAAAATGGACCTGTTTCTTTAGATAGACTTGCCTTTAAACCTGCTAATCAGAAGGTAAACATAATTCGCATTGAAGCATTAAGTTAATATTTAGCTTGATATTTTTATAGTACCAAAGGAATTTATATGGTGTAAAAACATGAATCAGCAGTACTTTTCTCTGGATAATTACTATAAGTATTTCATAGGTCTTGACGGCATTATACTTCCTTTCTTGCTAATAAAGAGTTATCCAGCTGTTGTTAATTTAGCAACAAAAGCTAGCTTTCTTATTATGTTAGTAGGAGCATTTTGTGTGCTAATTGATAACTGGAACCGAAAATCAATATCTTACAGATTATACGTTGAGCTATATGAAAACGAATATCAAGCTAATTGTGACTATAAAGCTGGTAAAGTATTTGTGAACTTAATTTTTTATGTCATTTCTATATATTTAGTATCTGGTGTGTTTGGTGCCCTCTGACACTTGCCGCAGGCTTTCATTTAGAGATTATTTAACCAGGGAGGGGGAGTGAGAGCCCTCCTCAACCACCAGATATGAAGAAGTTTTCATTTCTTTCTATCAAAATATCAGGTCAGAAGAGTGTCTGAAAAAAACTGTACCGGAATGGCTATTTTTTCTTTAAAAGGCTCCGATTTTTAGATTAGTCACATATAAATACTAGTACACCTATTTTAATATAGGGATTTTTATATTTATTCCCGTTATAGAAAACAAGAAAAATAACGTAAAAAGGGAGTGATACTTATGGCAGTAAGAAATCCCGTAGACTTGATAGCACTCACACTTGTTATAGTGGGAGGATTAAACTGGGGGCTTGTAGGGCTCTTAGATTTTAACCTTGTAGATGCTATCTTCGGGGCAGGGAGTACTCTTTCGAGAATTGTGTACATGATTGTTGGGCTTGCAGCGCTTTATATGATCTATTTCACTGTAAGAGCTGAAACATATCAAACTCATGAGGCCGCAGTACGTCACTAAGGAAAAAAGATTTTAAAAGCTCCTTTCCGGGGTAATACTGTGAAAGGGCCTTAACCAGCAACAATTTTTTTTCAGAAAGCTGGACATAAAATTAAGATAAGGTTATTTTTTCTTCTTAGAAAT
>JBFHIK010000068.1:0-9700 GCA_041596555.1 Methanosarcina sp. | reverse complement strand
AGTCAAACGACTCAATATAATGAAGTGAATATGGGGTGCAGGATAGAATTCTCACTTTTCAGCTCTTTTGTATCTGAGCCTGGGGTAAAATATTAAATGAGATCAGGGATTTAATGGAATCAGATTATATTAGATTATATCAAATTATGTCAGATTACGTTAGATTAATCAGTTTATACCAGACTTATTCCAAGCTTATTCCAGACATATTCCAAACTTACAGAGATCAGTTTATATCCTATTTTACCAGGTAATCTCAGAGATGGTCACAATGTTATTCAAAAAATTGTCTGATGTTTCGGAAGCTGAAATGCAGAAATTACTTTCCCGGGGGTCCGGGCTTGCAGATGTAGGGGAAACTGTTTCCTCCGTACTTTCTGATGTGCGCACGAGGGGAGATTCTGCACTCAGGGAGTATACAAAGAAGTTTGATAAAGTTGAGCTTGCCGATTTTGAGGTAAGTGAGGCCGAGTTTGAAGAAGCCCTGTCAGGTATCGGTCCTGAACTTATGGGACACCTTAAAACTGCAGCTTCAAACATCATGGCTTTCCACAAAGCCCAGATGCCTGAGACCACCTGGTTTATGGAACTTCAGCCCGGGGTTATCCTTGGGCAGAAGGCAACCCCTCTTGAAAGTGTGGGCGCCTATGCTCCGGGAGGGAGGGCTTCCTATCCTTCAACAGTGCTGATGACAGTAATCCCTGCCAGGGTTGCAGGAGTTGAGCAGGTTATCGTGTGTACTCCTCCGAGAGCCGACGGTTCTGTACACCCTCTTACGCTTGCTGCTGCGAAAGTTGCAGGGGCAGATAAAGTTTTCAAGCTTGGAGGCGTGCAGGCAATAGGGGCAATGGCTTACGGAACCGAAACTGTCCCTAAGGTGGACAAAATCGTCGGTCCTGGAAATGTTTTTGTGACAGCTGCCAAAATGCAGGTAAGGGATGTTGCCGAGATTGATTTTCCAGCGGGTCCCAGCGAAGTTCTTATCCTGGCAGACGATTCTGCCGATGCTGTCATGGTTGCTTCAGATATCATAGCTCAGGCAGAACACGACCCGAGTGCGGTTTCGGTGCTTGTGACAACTTCAGACACTCTTGCAGAAGCGGTACAAAAAGAGGTACTTGTTCAGGCTGAAAACACTGCAAGAAGTGAGATTGTGAAAGTTTCTCTTGAAAATGCGGCAGTCCTGACTTCAGATTCTCTTGAGCAGGGAATTGACTTCAGCAATAAATTTGCTCCTGAGCATCTGGAAATTATGGTAGAAAATTCCGATTTCGTACTTGACAGGATAAAAAATGCCGGATCGATTTTTATAGGGAACTACGCTCCTGTTCCGGTTGGGGACTACGCCTCCGGTACCAATCACGTGCTTCCCACGGCAGGATATGCCAGGATTTATTCCGGCCTGAATATCAACCACTTTCTTAAATATTCCAGTATCCAGAAAATCAGTAAGAGTGGGCTTGAAATTCTGAAAGAAACTATAATCGCATTAGCTGAGGAGGAAGGTCTGCAGGCACATGCTGATGCTATTAGAACTCGTTTTGGGTACAAACCCTCTAAATAATATTTCCGCCAGTCGATATGTATATAAAATGTAAATGCGTAAACAAAATTTGATATTTAAATAAATATAAATTTAATTCTTAACTAAGGAGAGTGGGGATCAATATGAAAATCAGAGTGGTTAGTTCACGGGAGGAAATTCCTACCCTAAATCCGAATGAGAAGGTTATCCACCTTGCTTTCAGGCCGTCTAACAGGGATGTATTCATGCTTGCCGAAACCTGTCCTAAAATTGAAGTCATACAGCTTCCTAAATCTTACAGAAGGACTGTTTCAAAGTCAATAGAGATGTTCCTGGAAATGCAGAAGATCAATCTTCTTGAAGGGGATGTATGGGGGCACAGGAAAGACATAAACGAGTACTATAACGTTTCTCAGAATATTATGGAGAAAATTCAGGAATTAAAAGCCGACCGTTTCTCCAATGAGATTATTGCCGAAAAGCTTTCAAGGGAAAGCAAGCTGAATTCGGACATGATTCTCTACATCCTGAGCAAAAGAAACATGGAATTATCCTGAAGTTTGGATTCATCTGCCCTTTCAAGCATAACTTTCCAGGCAAATAGGTTTTTTATTCTGTCTTTTTTAAGGATAATTTAACTGAAGGGTGCAGTCAACTTTTTAAGACTCTGTCTTAAAAAGTTTTCCATATATTTCCATACTTATTTTCAGAAGGGGTTTCCGGGAGGAAACTTTCATCAATTATAAACTTTGCTCTAATTGGTCTGTAGTTTTCTCAATTTTTTCCTTAATTTTCAAATTTGGAGCTCTTTTTTCATAGAAATGTAACCGAGACCACACTTCCCGAGACCACACTTCCTCCTTTAAAACCGTTTAACAGACGGACTCAACGGTCAAAGAGTTTCAGCCTGGATTTATTCCATTAATTTCTGCAAAATTTCTTTTTTATATTCACTCGACTGTATAAAAAATTTATGCCAATTTTCAGGTCTTGAATTTTGTATTTTTGTTCATGAATTTTTATTTTTGCTTTTCTATGTCATCTTTTTTCAAATACACGTTTGTCAGCAAAACAAAATTTACGGGCATAACATGGAAAAATATTTAAATATTGTAGTATAACTAACTCATTGATTCTTAAATTTTATAGGGTCGGGGGAATTGTATGAAAATAAGAGTTGTTAGTTCTAGAGATGAAATTCTCTCCTTAAACCCGAACGAAAAGGTAATTCACTTTGCGTTCAGGCCTTCAAATAAAGATATTTTCTTGCTTGTTGAAATCTGTCCGAGGCTCGAAATAGTCCAGCTTCCGAAATCATATCAAAAGACGATTTCGAAGTCTATGGAGATGTTTCTGGGAATGCAAAAAGTCCAGCTGATTGAAGGAGACGTATGGGGCCACAGAAAGGACATAAATGAGTATTACACCGTCCCTCCTTCAGTAATCACTAAAATAAGGAATATGAAAGCGGAAGGTATTCCGGGAGAGAATATTGCAGCAAAAATGACGAAGGAAAGCAAACTTAGCCCAAAGATGATCCTTTACATCCTGAACAGAAAGCAGTTTGAGTAACAAGCTCTATTGAAAGTTCATCCAGGGAGTGTGAATTACAATATCTGATTAAAAACAGTATCTAAATAACAACTGCAAATCTGAATATGAACCGTATGATGAATCAAAAAGGTATCAGCATACATGTAACACAGTGCAAGGAAAAATCTGTATAAAAACATTTTTAAAAAACACATCATATTGAAAGTTAATCTAAAAAATAGAGGATACCTGAAAGGTATCCTTATCCTATTCTATACTCTTTAATCTTCAGTTTAGCCTGTATATCTGTCTTTATATGTCAGCATGTACATTTCAGGCTTTATTTTTTGTGTGTTTTTTTCAGCGTATGCTCTTTATTATCCCGGTTATTTTAGACAAGTTCCCTGCTGAAATATTTGTCATAGGAAGCCATGTCAAAGTGCCCGTGCCCGCTCAGGTTAAAGAGAATGGTCTTTTCTTCCCCTGTCTGTTTGGCTGCGAGGGCTTCATCAATTGCACAGCGGATGGCATGGGAAGATTCAGGTGCAGGCACTATTCCTTCTGTCCTTGCAAACTGTACGGCTGCATCAAAAACGTCATATTGATCATATGAAACAGCTTCTATAAGCCCTTCGGCACAGAGTTTACTTATGATTGGAGAGTCGCCGTGGTAGCGGAGTCCTCCAGCGTGGATAGCAGGAGGCATATACGTGTGGCCGAGGGTGTACATCTTAAGGAGTGGGGTCATTTCGGCAGTGTCTCCGAAGTCGTACCTGTACTCTCCTTTTGTCAGGGAAGGGCAGGCTGAAGGTTCGACTGCAACCACTCTTGCGTTGTGTTTTCCTTCAAGCCTGTCTTTTATGAACTCAAGCCCGATCCCTCCGAGGTTACTTCCTCCGCCACAGCACCCGATAACCACATCAGGGTATTCTTCTACCTGCTCGAGCTGTTTTTTGCACTCTGCGCCGATTACGGTCTGGTGGAGTACAACGTGGTTAAGTACACTTCCAAGGGTATACTTTGTGTCCTCACGGGCTACTGCATCCTCTACAGCCTCACTGATTGCAATCCCGAGGCTTCCGGGGGTTTCAGGCTGCTCCTGCAGGATCTTTCTTCCAAACTCCGTATCCGGGCTTGGGGAAGGCACGACATTTCCTCCCCAGAGGGTCATAAGGGATTTTCTGTAAGGCTTCTGGTAGAAACTGGAACGGACCATATAGACCTTGCATTCGAGGTCGAAGTAATTGCAGGCAAGAGAAAGTGCACTTCCCCACTGCCCTGCCCCTGTTTCGGTTGTAAGCCTCTCGGTGCCCTCTTTCATATTGTAGTAAGCCTGGGCAATGGAGGTATTTGTTTTGTGGCTGCCTGCAGGGCTAACTCCTTCGTACTTATAATAGATCTTTGCAGGGGTCTTGAGAACTTTCTCCAGGTGGTGGGCTCTAAATAGGGGGCTTGGCCTCCAGAGCCTGTAAATATCAAGCACTTCCTCGGGAATGTCAATATACCGATCGCTGCTCATCTCCTGCCTGATCAGTTCCTTTGAGAAAATAGGCTCAAGGGCGTCCGGGCTTATGGGCTGCCAGGTCCTCGGGTCCAGAGGCGGTTCAATCGGAGTGGGAAGGTCGGAAAGGACATTGTACCATTTCTTTGGCATCTCATTTTCGTCAAGGATTATTTTTGTCTGTTCCATGGAAATCTCCTTCACATCATTTCTGTACAAAATCGAACTTTGATGTATTTAAGTGTTATCTGTTTTGCATTTCTGGCTTATAAAGAGCATTATTATGCTTTGTGAAAAGTCAAATATTCACTGCAATCGGGATTATGGGAATGAATAAAAAAAGTGTGCCGGCTTTTCTGCCGGTTGTTATTTCACGGTTGATATTTTACGGTTGATATTTTACGGTTGATATTTTACGGTTGCTGTTTCAAGGTTGATATTTTACGGTTGATATTTCAATCTTCTGGCAAGTTCCACCGCAAGTTTTGCAACCTCTGATGCATCTGTACCAAGAAGCCTGACCACAGGTTCTTTTCCCATTCCTCCTTCATCATAGATTACTTCAGGCATTCCTCCGTATTCTTTAATTGCCTCCGAAGTGTCCCAGTTCAGGGTGCTGATCTCTTCAGGCTCTTTGGCCCTGTCTAAAGAGGAGATCCCCAGTCCCATTTCCCTGCAGGCTTCAAGGACTTCTTCTGAATATTTTAGATTCATGGCAGCTTTGATGTCAGGATTCTCACGAAGAGCTGCAAAAACGACCTTTGCTATGTGCCTGCTGGCTCCAAAGTCAACACATCCGACAGGGTTTGCCCTTCCCCTGTATTTCACGATCCTGCCTTCCACAGCCGCAATATCCTCATAACTTCTGGCTCCCGGAATTGCCATCCCTATGTTACAGCCAGCTTCAGGAATGAGCTTTGCAAACTCAGGGCTGTCTGTAAGGACCAAAACCGCTTCTTTTACATCCTTCAGGGCAAGGTATCGCTCTTTTTCCTCAAGGGTCTTTCCGAGGGGGTTTACAGGGCCTGCTCCCCTTCCCACAGGCTGGCTCCTCTGGATTGCCTGAACCACGAATTCCTTTGCCTTTCTGGCAGCGGTTTCCAGGTTGTCCTCGCAGGCAAAGCAGGCAGTCATTGCTGCAGAGTAGGTGCAGCCCGACCCGTGGGTCCCCCCTCTGACAAAGGTTCCGGGGACGCGGGTAAAGGTATCGGAAACGGATTCATAGAGAAGGTCAGTCGCATCAAGGTGCCCTCCTGTAACAATAACAGCTTCAACTCCAAGGTCTGCAATTTTTCTTGCTGCAAGTTTTGCATCCTCATGGGTTTTGACGGGAATTCCTGCAAGTGCGCCTGCCTCAAAGGCATTTGGAGTCGTAACCTTACAGAGGGGCAGCAGTTCTTCGATAAGGACTGAAAACGCTTCTTTTCGCAGGAGGTCTCCTCCGGCTTCAGCAGCCATTACAGGGTCGATAACCAGGGAAAGCCGGTGCTTTTTTACCTGCTTTGCAACCTCTTTTACGATTTCCGATGAGGCAAGCATTCCGCTCTTTGCCCATTTAATATTCATATCCGTACAGACAGCTTCGATCTGGCTTGCAACAGCTTCAGGGGCAAGGTCAAAGGTCTTAAGGACCCCTGTAGTATTCTGGGCAGTTACGGAAGTTATGGCGCAGGTGCCGTGAACTCCAAATGCAGCAAAAGTCTTCAGGTCAGCAGCAATTCCGGCTCCTCCTCCTGAATCTGAGCCTGCAATAGTCATCACAATAGGGGGTTTTTGCACTGAGGGCTTTTCTGTCATTGTATTCCTCTTTTTATATTTTTCTTTATATGTTTAATATACGGGCATATACTTGTTTTTTTCAGAACTTTCTCTTCCTTCTCTCAGGAAAAGAAATTTTAATTTTATTCTATGGGCGATCTGTAGAATTTTGTAGGGATTTCTGTATTGTAGAGATTTCTATGCTGCAGAGACTTCTATATTTCAGAGGTGACTTCTATGCTGTAGAGGTGACTTCTATGCTGCAGAGGTGACTTCTATGCTGCAGAGGTGACTTCTATGCTGCAGAGGTGACTTCTATGCTGCAGAGGTGACTTCTGTACTGTAGAGACTTCTATACTTCAGAGGAGACTTCCGGGCAGCTGGCCTTTGAATAAAATGTCTTTCAAAAAACCGGTTCAAATAAGGTTTCTGCAAGTTTACTAAGAACTGTTTTTTACATGTCTTATTTTCTGAAAACTTTTTGAAGCATTTCTGAGAGCTTTGGGTGAAAGTGTTTTAGTAATATTGTATTTTTTTCCCTGGAAAGAGTATTTTTCTTATCTTTTGGGTTCGTTTATATACTGAACACTAACAGGGATATATTGCTTCGATACATTTATATATTGTATTTACGACTTTGATGCAAATAACCAAATACTTAAGCGCGGCGATCAGTTTAAGGCTGGATTAACTATTTATATTGATATAGATAATGACTTGATTTATAATGTTTTAAGGGGATTGAAAGGATGGCAAACCGACCTCTGGATATTTTGAACAACGCACTGGACACACCTGTAATTGTTAGATTGAAAGGCGCACGTGAGTTTAGGGGCGAGCTGAAAGGATACGATATTCACATGAACCTCGTGCTTGACAATGCTGAAGAATTAAGAGAAGGAGAAGTAGTAAGTAAATTCAGCAGTGTTGTTATTCGTGGGGACAACGTGGTATATGTATCTCCGTAATCTATATCAAGCACTTCACCTATTAACGTTAAACCTCGGCGAGCAGCAGAATCTGTATGACTGAGTATAAATTCCGGAAAACAAAATTGTTTCGGATTATCGAATATTACACACTAATAAGTTGATTTTTATAAGGAGATCTAGGAATGAGTAAAGGTACGGCATCAATGGGAAAACGACAGAAGCGCACTCACGCCAAATGCAGAAGATGCGGCAGCGTTTCATTAAACATACATACAAAAGAGTGTACTTCATGCGGCTTTGGAAAATCAAAACGCATGAGATCTTACAAGTGGCAGGCAAAGTGCAAGTATTAAACTTTCCTGCTCAATTTTCTTTATTTTTTACCTGCACCGGAGGTTAATATTGAAAGAAGAATGCGGGGTTGCAGGAATAATCCTCCCCAACGACAGGCCTCAATCAAATGCTGTCGCATTCAAGCTGTATTATGCTCTGTATGCCCTCCAGCACAGAGGACAGGAATCCACAGGCATAATGGTGCATGACGGTACGTCTCCTCAGTCAATCAAGGGCATGGGGCTTGTGCCTGATGTGTACAACAAGGATTCCCTGGGGCATCTTATCGGGAATGCCGGAGTCGGACATGTCCGCTACTCCACGACTGGCGGGTCAAAGATTGAAAACTGTCAGCCTTTTATCCTTAACTTTAAGGGTGGAACAGTTGCCATCGCCCATAATGGGAATCTGGTAAATGCCGGAAAACTTAAGGACGAGCTGGAAAACGAAGGCAGGATTTTTATAAGCGACTCAGATACTGAGGTTATCGGTCATCTGCTTGTGAAAGAGCTGATTAAACATGACCCGATCGAGTCTATAAGGATCGTAATGCGCAAGCTTATTGGCTCTTATTCCCTTGTTATCTTCATTAACGGCACTGTGTACGCTGTCAGGGACTCCTTTGGCTTCAAGCCTCTCTGTTTTGGAGAAGTTGACGGTGGATATGGGGTCTTTTCGGAGAGCGTAGCAATCGACACTCTGAACGGCACCCTTATTAGAGACGTCAGGCCCGGCGAGGTTATGGTCTTCACGGGTTCAGGCTTTGAGAGCTACCAGCTCACAAACGAACCCCATCCTGCACACTGCGTTTTCGAGTTCATTTACTTTGCCAGGCCCGATTCTGTTATAGATGGCAAACTTGTCTACAAGGTCCGGGAAAGAATCGGAAGGGAGCTTGCCCGCGAGCATACTGTGGATGCAGATATCGTTTCTCCTGTCCCTGACTCGGGAATCACGTCTGCAATCGGCTATGCAAGGGAATCCAAAATCATGTACCTGGAAGGTCTTATGAAGAACCGCTACATAGGGCGCACATTTATTCTTCCGGGGCAGGACCTGCGTGAAACTGCAGTTAGGCTCAAGATGAATGCCATTCATGATAACGTCAAAGGCAAGCGTGTAGTCCTTGTCGACGACAGCATTGTCCGTGGCACGACTTCCAGGCGTATCATAGATATGGTCAGGAAGGCAGGCGCTTCTGAAGTCCATGCAAGGGTCGGAAGTCCGGCAATTATTGCTCCCTGTTATCTAGGGATCGATATGGCAACCAGGCAGGAACTGATCGCCTCGTACAAGACTACAAAAGAAGTTGAAGGGCTTATAAACGCTGACTCTCTCGGTTATCTCAGCATTGAAGGACTCATGAGAGCTCTTGAGTGTGATAAGAACGATATGTGTGTCGGTTGCCTTACAGGCGAATATCCTGTAGAAATCCCCGGGGAGAACTGCAGAAAAAAACAGACTCGTCTGGACGATTTCAGTAAGGCTAAAAACTCTTCTCAGTCAGTCTCTTCAGGCAACCCTTAAGGGACTTTCTTCTTTTTCTGTTCTTATTTTATTGTTTTTCTGTTCTTATTTTATTGTTTTTCTGTTCTTATTTTATTGTTCTCACTCGTTTTTCTCTTTCAGGCTGTTATGCATTATTTTTTGGTTTTATCCCGTATTTTAACTCTTCCAGGTCTCTATCCTTACTCTATCTTTAAAATCGTTATATTTACTGCCCTTTGCCTTGGGCCGTCCATCTCGGCAAAAAAGATGCTCTGCCAGGTTCCGAGTTCCAGTTTTCCCTGTACAATTGGCAGGGCTTCGCTTGCTCCGAGCAGTAAGGCTTTGAGATGGGCATCAGCGTTATTGTCTATGCGGTCGTGCCTGTACCCGGCTCCCGGGGGAACAAGCCGGTTCAGTAGATTCAGAATGTCTTCCCTGAGCCCGCTTTCATTTTCATTAATTATAATGCCTGCAGTCGTATGCCTGGTACTGATGAGGCATATGCCTTCCTGTATTCCGCTTATCCTGACCTCTTCCTGTACTTCGGAGGTAATGTCTATCAGCTCTATGCGTCTTGAAGTTTCAATGTTGAGTTTCAAGTCCTTCCCTCTGAACTTTATGCGGTCTGCT
>JBFHIK010000067.1:0-9721 GCA_041596555.1 Methanosarcina sp. | reverse complement strand
GAGAACCCATTTAGGAGCAGGCATCTGTTCCCAGAGCCTCTTTAAGGCTGGCAGGTATTTTTTTGTCACATAACCACTGATGATCATGACATCCGCATGCCTTGGGGAGTTTCGGGGAATGATCCCGAAGCGGTCAGTATCATAGTGGGCACAGCCCGTAGCGATCATTTCCACACCACAGCAGCCCATTGGCTGGGTCATGAACCAGAGCGAGTTTTTCCGCCCCCAGTTGATCAGGTCCTGAGCCTTGGTCTTCTTGAGAAAGTCGCTGATCGCATTGGTGGTTGTTGTGATAACGCCGGGAATTTCGTCTTCCGGAGTTCCTTTTATGTTAGTCGTTTTTGTCTCCTTCACTTCACCCATGTAAGGGCCTCCTTCTTCCAGAGATACACGTATCCGAAGAGCAGTATAAAGATAAATACAAACATCTCAACTACTGCAATTGAGGTAATTCCATGCCCTTTATAGACAGTAGCCCAGGGGTAAAGGAAAAGCACCTCAATATCAAAGAGAACAAAAGCAATCGCATAGAGATAATACTCAACATTAAACTGGATCCTGGCAGTTCCTATAGGAACAGAACCCGATTCGTATGTCGTGTATTTGCTGGCTGCCTTGCTCCTCGGACTCAGTTGCTTTACCATGAACATTGTCATGGGCGGCATGATCAGCCCCACGGCAAGAAATATCGCAACCGGTATATAGCTATCAATTATTCCAGACATCGTATCACCTATCGAAGTGCAGCAATCTGAAACTGCAGCGTCGCATGACCATGATTTTATGTTTTTAAGATAAGCAGACAAAAAACTGCATCCGGATTCCCCGGTTCTTTAGAAAAACCACTATGGCCCGAACACAGGTCCTGTAAAGAATGCCTGTACCCTGGTACATCTCTTCCTATGGATAGAGCACTCTGAATACAGACATCTGACTGCTGGGCTCTGAAAAATTTACTTTTTCGTTGCCCGAAGTTATGTAATAAATTGCCGAAAGTCAGGGGAAAGCCCTTCTTCCGGAGATGTAGATTCAATTGCTGTGAAAGTAGTATAATTAATAATTAAGATTCCAGGTAGCTATGCTAGTTCTGCAAATGAATCAGGGGTTATTTATATCTATTTGCTAGATAAGTAATATTATATAAATATTAAGTCTAAATAATTAAAGGTCTGTTTTTAAAATATATATATGTTGGAATAAATTATGGGTAAAGCCCTGGCCTGCTCATGAAATTATATATACACCATAAATATGTTATTATCTTTGAACCGCCAACAAATCCGGGAAATTGATTTTCTACGACCATAAAGTTTTCTCCGGGAATGGCAATGAATTATATATATCAGTTAATTATTTTAGTTCCCATAAAAAACCTTTGAATACAACATAATTAATAATGATGAATCTGAGGGGCAAAGAGCTCTTGAGGCAACCTTAAAAATAAAAATAATAAGGAACTGAAAGGGCTGAAAATTTCCTGTGTAAGCGCGGAAACGGCAGCACCCCATTTCATTCAAATATGCGGCAAGCGGTATAATCCAAAGAATGGCTATCAGATGCCTGGCAAAGAATGACTATCCAATACCTGGCTATAAGAAATATAATTGCTATCGGAAATACATGTGGCAGATCAAAAATGTCATCGTAGCTTGGTAGGCAATGGTGTACTGTTTAAGTTTTCAGAGAACACTTGATAATCTATATATCCATGAGGAAAATGGGTATTCCTGTCCATTTGACAGCTTTCTTTGAAGCCATATTATATTCAGAAAGGGATATATCAATAATATGCTACCCATTGTATATTAAAACCGATGCATAATCATCAGGGAATCCCGATTTCCCATTGACCTGAGAAAATAATATGAGAGAAATGCTATACCAACACATTATAATAAGTCCTTTCACGATAGAAAAGCGGTGGATCGCATGAAGATAAACGATAACTGTGTAGGATGCGGCCAGTGCGCTTCTTTTTGCAAAAAGGGAGCAATAGAAGTAAGGGGAAGAGCGCGGGCTACCGATGCCTGCGTGGAATGTGGGATGTGTCTCCCTTATTGCCCTGTAAAAGCCATCGAGGTATCAGCATGAAAACGATTGTAATCGGTGCAGGCCTTGGAGGGCTCTTAAGCGCTGCCAGGCTCTCGAAAGCAGGGCATGAGGTTGAAGTTTTCGAAAGGCTTCCTATTACAGGAGGCAGGTTTACAAATCTTAATTATAAAGGGTTCCAGCTCTCGAGCGGAGCTTTCCACATGCTGCCTCACGGACCTGGAGGCCCTCTTGCCCGGCTTCTCGGAGAGATCGGAGCTGAAGTGAGGATCGTGCGGTCAGAACAGACCATTATACGCGTACCTCTGATAAAAGGAAACCCCGATTATTCAAAAGGCTTCAAAGATATCCCTTTTATTGAATTTCCATCGTTACTTTCGCATATGGACCGCCTTAAAATTGCTTTTTTGATCGTGAGCACAAGGAAAAATCGCCCTTCAGGGGTTACTCTTGAGGCCTGGATAAAAGCTCAGGTTAAAGACGAATGGCTGGTAAGGTTTGCCGACTCTTTCTGCGGCTGGGCACTCAGCCTGAAAAGTGATGAAGTCCCGGTAGAAGAGGTTTTTGAGATAATTGAAAATATGTACCGGTTCGGAGGCACAGGCATCCCGATCGGAGGATGTAAAGGAGTTATTGACGCCCTTGAAGCCGTGATTCTGAAAAATGGGGGGAAAATATATACCGGAAAGGAAGTTTCAAAAATTCTGGTTGAAAATGGAAAAGCTGCAGGGGTAATTATTGAAAGCGAGAAACATGAAGCTGACATTGTTATCAGCAATCTCGGGCATGCTGCAACCGCTTTGCTCTGCAGTGAAACCCTCTCAGGAGAAGTGCATGCAGGTTACCTTAAAATGCTTGAGAACCTTCAGCCGTCTGCAGGCATAAAGATTTGCCTTGCTGCAGATGAGCCTCTGGTAGGGCACTCAGGAGTCCTGCTAACCCCCTATACAAGGCGCATAAATGGGGTCAATGAGGTCACTCAGGTTGACCCGAAACTGGCACCTCAGGGGAAGCATCTTACCATGTGCCACCAGTATGTGGCCCCTGAGAACGTAAAGAACCTCGAATCTGAAATTGAGATGGGCCTTGCAGACCTCAAAGAGGTTTTTCCTGGCAAAAAATATGAAGTTCTTCTTATCCAGTCCTACCACGACGACTGGCCCGTAAACAGGGCAGCTTCAGGTATGGACCCTGGCAACGAGACCCCTATCCCAGGGCTCTACGTCGTAGGGGACGGAGCCAAGGGAAAAGGAGGCGTAGAAGTAGAAGGAGTAGCCCTCGGTGTGGCTGCAACCATGAAAAAAATCCTCGGCTAAACCCGGGAGAAAAAAACAAAACTCAGCAGGTGTTTTACCATTCCACAGGAAAACCCTTCTTTCGTAACCTACTCGAAAAACGTCTTCATCCCGGTAACCAACATATGCAGGAACCACTGCGGCTACTGCGGTTTCAAACGGGAGCCCGGACAACCCGGAGCCCGGCTAATGAAGCCCGGAGAAGTAGTTTCTATCCTTGAAAAAGGAGCAAGGGCAGGGTGCACTGAAGCCCTCTTCACCTTTGGGGAGTATGCAGAAGAGGTACCAGAGTACAGGGAATGGCTTAAAGAGCTTGGATATTCTTCAACCCTTGAATACCTTATTTTTCTATGTGAAACCGCAATCGACATAGGGATCCTCCCTCACACGAACGCGGGGATTATGACACGTTCCGAATTAGAAATCCTCAAGCCCTTAAACGCGAGCATGGGGCTGATGCTTGAGACCACGGCAATTCTGGAAGCCCATAAAGACTGTCCCGGCAAAGTTCCGGAACGCAGGCTTGAGACTATCCGGGAAGCCGGAAAACTTGAGATTCCCTATACAACCGGCCTCCTTGTAGGGATCGGAGAGAGCCGGAAGGACAGGGCTGAGTCCCTTGAAGCCATTGCAGGCATGCACAGGGAGTACGGGCACATTCAGGAAGTTATTATTCAGAACTTTTCCCCAAAAGCCGGGACCCCAATGGAAAAATTCCCTGAACCTACAGTGGAAGAGATGATGGATACCGTAGCTCTTGCCAGGCAGGTCCTGCCGCACGATGTGGCAGTACAGGTCGCCCCAAACCTCATTGATCCAAAAGCCCTGATAGTAAAAGGGGTAACGGACCTGGGAGGGATATCCCCCCTGACCATTGACTGGATCAACCCTGAAGCCGAATGGCCCGACGTAAAGGACCTGCAGGAAAAGCTCGGGGCAGTCCCGCTCAGAGAACGCCTCCCCATCTACCCGCAGTACGTGAAAAAGAAGTGGTACTCGGACAGGATAGGAGAGCTTATAGGGAGGCTCTCTGACGGGGAAGGTTACAGGAAACTGCCCTAAACAGGACACGCGAAGGAGTCTGAAAAATGAACAGTAAAATTCCCAGAGACCTCATAGAACGCGCATACCAGGGGAAGAGCACAAAAGAAGACGCTCTCCTGCTCCTGGAGGTACCCCCTTTCGAACTCTTCAAATTTGCGGACGAACTCCGCTCTCTTGCCGTAGGGGACACAGTAACTTACGTCGTGAACAGGAACATAAATTTCACAAGCCGCTGTGTGGGGACCTGTGGATTTTGTGCATTTCGGACTAACAACGGCAAAGTCCTGAGCATCGAAGAAATTATGGAAAAGGTAAGAGAGGCAGAAAAAGCCAATGCCACTGAAGTTTGCATCCAGGGAGGACTGCTTCCCGATGTGGGCCTGGACTTTTACCAGGGGATTGCCGAAGCCATAAAAGCCGAATTTCCGGAAATGCATATTCACTCTTTTTCGCCAATGGAAGTCTACCATGCCGCCCACATCAGCGGAATTCCGGTAAGTGAAGCCTTAAGAAGGCTCAAAAGGAGCGGGCTTGACACCATGCCGGGGACTGCAGCCGAAATCCTCTCGGACAGGGTGAGGGAAATAATCTGCCCCTCTAAAATCAAGACCGGGGAATGGGTCGAAGTTGTCAGGCAGGCGCATGCAGCGGGCATCCCGACCACTGCAACCATGATGTACGGGCACGTGGAAACCCCGGAGGAAAGGATAGATCACATGCTGATCATAAGGGATATCCAGAAAGAAACCGGAGGAATTACCGAATTTGTGCCCCTGCCTTTTATGCCCTATAACAATCCGGTCGGGGAAAAGATGATTCGGGAAGGCCGATATGCCACTCCAGGCCTTGAAGACCTCAAAATCTATGCAGTATCCCGTGTCCTCTTCCACAGGCATGTTGACAATATCCAGGCAAGCTGGGTGAAACTCGGGAAAAAATTTGCCCAGTTTGCCCTCCACTGCGGAGTCAATGACCTTGGCGGCACACTCATGGAAGAAAGCATCTCCAGATCCGCAGGGGCCTGTCACGGGGAAATGATCACGGCCGAAGAACTGGAGTGGATGATCCACGGAGCTGGCAGGGTCCCTAAAGAGAGAAATACCCTGTACAGGGGAGTGAATGAGCTGGCTTCCGGAAACTCCCGAAAAATGCCCGGGTGCGGAGTTTCAGAATAAACCGGACCGGTAAGGAACAGGCAAAAAAATGTATTAAATCTGAAAGGAACGATAGGGATGTACACGAAAAAACCGGCAACCTCTGAGGCTGTCATTGAGAGAGCACATCAGGGAAAATGCACTAAAGAAGACGCCCTTCTCCTGCTTGAAGGAAACCCATTTGAGCTTTTTGAGCTTGCAAATGAACTTCGAGCCAATGCTGTAGGCGACATTGTCAGTTATGTTGTAAACAGGAACATCTACATCACAAACAAATGCATCGGAAACTGCGGGTTCTGCGCCTACAAAACCGAGACCGGATATATACTGAGTGTGGAAGAAATCCTGAAAAAAACCGAAGATGCAAGAGAAGCCGGAGCCGTGGAGGTCTGCGTCCAGGGAGGGTACACCCCGGAAGCTGATATGGAGTTCTACCTGGAAATTATAGAATCCATAAAATCCAGTTTCCCCGATATCTGCATCCACGCCCTGTCCCCGATGGAAGTAAACTACGCAGCAGGAATTTCCGGCATGTCCGTAGAAGAAGCAATGCGCAAACTTAAAAAAAGCGGGCTTGATTCTCTTACCGGGACCTCAGCCGAGATTCTTTCCGACAGGGTGAGGAAAATTATCTGCCCCGGGAAAATTAATACACAGCAGTGGATTGATACAGTAACTGCGGCACACAGGGCAGGGATTTCCACCAATTCAACCATCATGTACGGACATGTGGAAACTCTGGAAGAGCGCCTTGACCATATCTTTACCATTCGCAAAATCCAGCAGGAAACCGGCGGGTTTTCGGAACTCATCCCGATGTCATTTTTGCCCTACAACAACCCTGTAGGGGAAAAGATGCTCGCATCCGGAAAATTCTCAAGCACAGGGCTTGAAGACCTGCAACTGATTGCCATTTCTCGCGTGATCCTGCATACCCATGTAAACAACATCCAGGCCACCTGGGTAAAGCTCGGGAAAAAACTTGCCCAATTTGCCCTGCAGTGCGGGGCAAACGACCTTGGAGGCACACTTATGGAAGATCAGATCTCAACAGCGTCGGGGGGCAACTATGGAGAATACGTATCTCCTGCGGAGTTTGAATGGATGATAAAAGGTGCCGGAAGAATCCCCATGCAGAGGGACACCCTGTACCGGAAGGCAGAACCCAGGTTTCCTGACCGCGAAGGCTCGCTACCGAATTGCAGAAGAACTGGAGTAGGCAGCAAGGAATAAGGAAAAAAAGTTTCAGGAAAATATAATAAAATATTTGCAGGAGACCAGATGAGAGCCGTCATCCCCTATAAAAAATCCGGTGCAAAATCCAGATTATCCCCTGTCCTGAGCCTGGAAGAAAGGGAAGAGTTTGTAGAACTGATGTTAAACCAGGTAATCGAGTCCCTTGAGGAAGCCGGAATTGAAAAAATCGACATTCTCAGCCCTTCGGGCTACGGGCTTGAGGGCATGACAAAAGCGAGAGTTCTGCTGGACGAAAAAGACCTGAATGAAGCCCTAAACAGGTACCTCGAAGAAGCAGAAGAGCCTGTCCTGATTGTTATGGCTGACCTGCCTTTACTTTCCCTGGACCATATAAAAGGGATAACTTCAACTAAAAAGGATATATGCATCGTCCCCGGGAAAGGCGGGGGTACGAATGCCCTTTTTATTAAAAACCCTTCCAGCTACAGGGTAAGATATTACGGATCAAGTTTTCTAACCCACTGTTCGATTGCAACAGATGCGGGACAGAATTTTGAAATTTATGACTCCTTCTTTGCAGGCACGGATATAGATGAACCAGAAGACCTGGTGGAACTTCTGATCCATGGGAAAGGAACTGCAAGAGATTACATTAAACAAAAATTCAAACTGGAGTTCAGCAGAGGAAGAGTTGGGCTGGTTCCTCTTTGAAGCCCGATAAGGTGAAATGGAAAAACAGGGAAAAGTTGTACATCTGTCTTTAATTTTCGTTCTTCCATGTTAGCTGTACACCTGTCTCTAACTCTCGTTCTTCCATGTTTTCCCTTCCATTGTAAAAGTGTGTGACGTCCCAGGAAGATTTTGATGGGATAAAAGTTTCCGATTTAAAAGTAAATTAATAAAAATTTTCGTTAAAGGTCAAAAATCAAATGTGTATATTCTCTAAATAATTTTATACTAGAACGATCACATCAAATGGTACTTTCTGGAAAGAGTTCAAATTCAAAGAAGTGTACATGAGCAATATAAGAAAAATACCTGAAAAAGGACCTGTAATAAAATTTGTACTGATTGAATAGGCATGGTAGCCAATAACTTTAAAGTAGATAAATACAATTATGTGGAAACTGGTTAGAAAAATTAAATTAAGCGGATAAATCTGAATTCGAAGATTACCTTTCTCAAAAGGAAACTCAAATAATAAAATATGGACCTTAAGAGCCGAAAAATATTAATTATCAGAATATAATTTCCGAAAGCATTGTAATCAAAAAGAGATTATTCAGGAAATTATATTAAAGTCATTAGATTAGATAATATGGCATTACATTGGCGAGCCTTTATAATCATGTCATATTATTTTCAAAAGACTATCTCTGCTGGTTAAATATCATGATTTACCTTTAAAACTGACAGGTGAGCTGGTGAGCATCAACATAAATAGATACAAATGTGGATACTGTGGTGCCTGTGTGGGAGTCTGCCCCAAGGGAGCACTCGAACTTGTGGAAACCTGGATCGAAGTAGATGAAAGTATGTGCATACAATGCGGGATATGTGATCGCATCTGCCCTGTGGGAGCAATTGAGGTAATGAAATGAAGGATATGTATGATGTTCTGGTGATAGGAGCAGGGCCCGGAGGTTCCATTGCTGCAAAAACAGCAGCTGAAAAAGGGCTTGATGTGCTTTTAATTGAAAAGCGCCAGGAAATAGGGGACCCGGTACGCTGCGCCGAAGGTGTGAATAAAGAGTATCTTAAAAAACACGTTGAAATTGACAACAGCTGGATCTGCGCCGACCTCAAAGGTTCCCGTATTTTCTCCCCTAACGGCACGAAGATCGAAATGGCACAGGAAATCTCCGGGGGAGAGGTTGGGTATGTCCTTGAAAGAAAAATATTTGACCGCGCTCTCGCTGAACATGCTGCAAAAGCCGGAGCAGAGGTCAGGGTAAAGACAAGGGCAACAGGCCTGATCATTGAAGATGGCTTCGTGAAGGGAGCCAGGCTAATGCACCTGGGAAAAGAGTCTGAGGTACGGGCCAAAATAGTCATAGGTGCAGACGGAGTCGAGTCCAAGGTAGGCAGGTGGGCAGGGATAGATACCGCCCTGAAACCTGTAGATATTGAAACCTGCGCCCAGTACCTTATATCAGGCGTGGACATAGACCAGGAATACTGTGAATTTTATATAGGAAATGAGCTAGCTCCCGGAGGCTACATCTGGATCTTCCCGAAGGGCGAAGGCAAAGCCAACGTAGGAGTCGGACTTCTCGGGAGCAAGACCGGAAAATTCAATCCAAGACCTGTCGATTACCTCAATAGATTTGTGGAGAAAAAGTTCCCCAACGCCAGTATCGTAGAAATGGTCTTTGGAGGAGTCCCGGTCTCGGGAAGCATTGAAAAAACCTCTACAAACGGGTTAATGCTTGTTGGAGATGCTGCACGCCAGTCCGACCCGATCACAGGTGGCGGAATCCTGAATGCGATGGATGCAGGAAAGATTGCCGGAGAGGCTGCTTACGAAGCCATATCCGCAGGGGACGTATCCTTTGGAAAGCTTGAAGAAGTCTATGAAAAACGCTGGAGAGAAACCACAGGTTATGCTATAGACATGAGCCTCATAGTGAAGAACTGTTTTATCAACCTCCAGGATGAGGACCTCGATTCCCTTGCATATTCCCTCAAGGAAGTAAAGTTTGAGAGAATGAGACTTTTTGACCTCCTGCAGGCACTCTTCAAAGCCAATAAAAAACTGCTCTGGGACCTTCGCGTGCTTTTCAAGGACGCAGCAAAAGAAGTAGTAAAGAACAGAACATAATGCCTGAAAAACAGGCATCTTACCTCTTTTTATTAGTATTCTTTTTTGAGACTTTTTGCCCGGGTTGCGATTCGGCACCCGGGTTGCGATTCGGCACCCGAGTTGCGATTCGGCACCCGAGTTGCGATTCGGCACCCGAGTTGCGATTCGGCACCCGAGTT
>JBFHIK010000066.1:0-9749 GCA_041596555.1 Methanosarcina sp. | reverse complement strand
TTCCTTAAATTTTCTGGATATTATCTGATTAATGAGAGGTTATTATTTGAATATTGTTTGATTATTATTTGAGTATAATCTGAATATTGTTCTGCATCAATTTGCCCTTTTTAGAGCTGTTTTTATGGCTTTTAGAGCTGTTTTTATAGCTATAACTCTTTTACCCGATTTCCGCCTCTTTGATTATTTCAGGAATCTTTTCAATCACGTCAGTTGCAAGCAGGGCATTTCCCGCCTTCTCGAACGCCAGGTCTCCGGCTGTCCCATTAATGTAAGCTGCACAGGCTGCGGCAAGAAACGCAGGGTTTCTGGAAAACAGAGATCCGGTTAAACCTGCCAGGACATCTCCAGTGCCTCCTACAGTCATGCCAGGGTTTCCAGTCCTGTTCAGAAGGGTCTGATTCCCGTCAGAAATAATGTCGACCTTTCCTTTCAGGAGTGTTACCACACCCTTTTCCTCTGAAAATTCCCTTACAGCTTTTTCACGGGCTTCAGGGGCAGCGGGGGTCTCTATATCCCTCAGGCGGGAAAATTCTCTTGCATGAGGGGTTACTATTATTTCACAGTTCCCTGCAAGGGTTTCAAAGAGAGTGCCTGAGAGGGCAGAAAGGGCGTCGGCATCAAGGACTGCTTTCCGGCAGAAGGGCAGGATCTTCCTGACAGCTTCAAGGGTCTCGGCTGCTCTCCCGAGCCCCATCCCCATTACAACCACATCATGGGAATTGATGAGGTCAGGGAGGATGGACAGGTCTTCGGGGCAGAGTACGCTTGAGGAAAGTTTCCGGACAATGAGGTCAGGAGAGTAAGAGGCTACAATCCCGGCTACGGATTCAGGTACTGCCGCAGTTACCAGGTCTGCCCCTGCCCTGAGGGCTGCAAGCGCTGCAAGTGCCGGAGCCCCGGAGTAAGGGCCGCCTCCTATGATAAGGACCCTTCCGGCATTTCCTTTGTGCGCTCCAGGCTTCCTCTTCTGAAGCATCTGCAGGTCGCCAGGTCCCACATATTGTTCAGCATCCGCGCAGACTCCTATTTCTGCAACCTTTATCGCGCCGGTATGCTCTTTTGCCAGCTCCCCCAGGAGCCCTGCTTTCATGCGGTGGAAGGTTACTGTAAGGTCTGCATATACGGCTTTTTCAAAGCTTCCCCCCTCAGGGTCAAGGCCGGAAGGGATATCTACGGCAATTATGGTTTTTCCGGCTTTTCCTTCGCTGTTTATAAGGTCAATTGCAGTTGATTCGGGTTCCTTTATGTTTCCCTTTATGCCTGTGCCGAAGATGGCATCCACCAGTATGTCGGCTTCCGAAAACCATCCCGAGGTTGCAAGCTGGCTCGAATCTCTGATTTCAAGGGTTTGCACCCTGCTGAACCTTAACAGGGAGAAATTGTGAAACGCTTCTTCAGTCCCTATATCCCGGTCTTTTCCAAGCAGAATTACCCTTACATTATATCCGGGAATGCCTGCAAGGTGCCTGGCAGCAACAAAAGCATCCCCTCCGTTATTGCCTCTGCCTGCCACAAACAGTACCTTTCCGCTACCAGGCTTCTCCTTTATACTCTGTGAAATAGCCGCGCCCGCATTTTCCATTAACTGAAGTGGGAACAGGCCCAGATATGAACAGTTGGTATCGATAGCTTTCATTCGTAAAGAACTGATATATTTCATGTTGATTGCCTGAATGTCTTTTTATTTATTGCTTTATGAATCCTTAGCAGGAAACCCGTTAAATCTTTTGATTTAGCAGGAAATTCGTTAAATCTTTTGATTTAGCGGGTAGTTGATACTGAGAAAAACTCATCTAATGTCATTAACTATATAGGCTACATTCAAATATAACATGTATACAGGCAGAATTCAGGTTAAAACCTTAAGAATCCGGTCTATGCCGTAAGAAACAGGTTTATACAGGAATTAAGGCCAGTTTGTTGCCTGGAATGTTAATTCCGTAATAAGTAACTTCGTAAATAGTGACAAATGTAAAGTAAGAGGAGTTAATATCTAAAGTTAGCAGATTTGAAGATTACAGGTTAATATTCAGCACTTAAATTCTAAAAACGAAGATAATTCTAAAAATTAAAATTAAAATTAAAATTAAAATTAAAATTATTTCATAAATCGGATTCAGTATTGAAATAATCTTAAATATTCTTATGTCTAACAATGTAATGTTTTTATCTTATTCCTTTATTGAGATTCAAATAGAGAGTAAAGTAAAAAATTGTAAGCAGGCAGGAATCTGATTAAATGTTTGCTTTCCTTTGCACGTGTCTGGACTTACATGAGAGCAGGAGGATGACTTTTGTCTAATTCTTCAAAAGATGCGGATAGCAACCTTAAGAGCACAGTTAAACCCAGGTACCTTATTCTGGGCAGCGGTAGTATTGGTTTTGCACTTGCAAAAGAGCTCAGGGAAAGCAATAAGCTTGTAATCATTGTAGATAATGATGAAGCCAAGGTTGAAACTCTCAGAGAAGAAGGCTTTGAAACTATTCTTGGAGATATCTCTGACCCCGAGCTCATTAGTAATATTGACCTTAAAAATGTCGTTGCAATACTTTTCCTGAGTTCCAACAATGAGGCAAACAGGAAGGGAATTGAAAACTTTAAGAAAGTAGTAAACCCGGATATCCAGATATTTTCCCGTGCCTCGGACATCATCAATAAAGAAAAGATGGAAGGGCTGGGTTCGGATTACGTTTTTATGCCCTCCAAGCTTGTTGCCAGCTCCCTTTCCCGTTCCCTTGAGAGAGCTGAGTCAGTTCACAGGGGCAACAGGCTTGCCAGATGGCTGAAAGGGATCAGGGATAAAAAACTTGCTATCGTTATCCACGATAACCCTGATCCGGATGCAATATCCAGTGGGCTTGCTTTAAAAGAAATCGCAAAAAGCCTTGGAGTTGAAGCAAATATCCTCTACCATGGAAAGATAGGGCATCAGGAAAACAAGGCTTTCGTAAATCTTCTCGGGATTGACCTCGGCAAGATGGAAGAGCATGACCTGAAAAACTTTGATGAAATTGCCCTGATAGACTGCTCAATCCCTGGCGTTAACAATATGGTTCCTTTGAGCTCCTATGTAGGCATTGTTATAGACCATCACCCACCAGGAGAAACCGAGATCAAAGCTGATTACATAGACATCCGGCCCAACTTCGGAGCAACAGCTACTATCATGACAAAGTACCTGCAGCAGCTCAATATCAATATCTCGAAGACCCTGGCAACGGCTTTACTCTATGGGATCAGGACTGACACACAGGACTTCAAGAGGAAAACCGACCCTGCAGACCTCTCGGCTGCTTCTTACCTCTATCCCCTTTCGAATCATGGGATCCTGGACCAGCTTGAGCAGCCTTCAATGGCTATTGAAACCCTCGAAGTGCTCGGGGAAGCCATCAGGAACCGGCAGGTGCTCGGGAGTTACCTTCTCTCAAATGTCGGGAACATCCGCGATAGGGATACTCTTCCTCAGGCTGCGGATTACCTCCTGAGCCTTGAAGGAATTTCCACAACTGTTGTCTTCGGGGTCACTGAGGAACGCATCTTTATCTCGGGGCGCAGCAATGATATCAGGGTCAACCTGGGAGAGATTATGCGCCAGGCCTTCGGAGAAGACGCGGGAGGGCATGCAAATGCAGCAGGTGCCCAGATCCCCCTCGGAGTTTTCAGTTCCACAAAAGACAGGCAGACACTCTTAAGGCTCGTTAACGAAGCAGTCGTCAAGAGATTCCTGAGTGCCGTCGGAGTTGAAAGTACAGGAGAGTGAACTCCCTCTCCCTAAAATCTTTGTCCTCTCCCTAAAATCTTTGCCTAAAGGCTCAGATTTTTGAAGCCGGGGTCTTCCCACCTGCAGAGACAAACTTCGGGAGAAAAGCAGACGTTTTCAGTAGAAAAATCATCATTTAACTTTCTAAGAGAGAAAAGAAGGAGGGATTTTCTCTTTCCCTCTATTTTTCAGATCTTTTTTATTCCTTTTTTCACTTTTAACGCTAGTTTTTTCATTTCTAACGCTTATTTTTTCATTTCTAACGCTTATTATACGTTTTTTGCTTCATTCAGGGGAATTTTTGACTTCTATCCTATTTCCCTCCAAAATGTCGCTCTCAGTTACCTGAATTTCTGCAATAGTTAAGTTTTCTCCTGCAGTCAGTGAATAAGCAGAGGTTGCATGAACCCCGTTTCCTGTATCTTCGGTTGAATAAGGCACGGTTATTTCAAATGAACCATTCTCATCTGCCATTTCACCTTTTTGATATGTGAATTTCCTGCCTGTATTTGAGCTGAGCTCAAGTGTTGCCATCACGGCCTGGTTAGGGCTTGCAGTGCCTGTTAGTGTGGCCCCCTGAACATATTCAAATATTTTTACAGTATCTTTTTTACTACTTTCATTCTCTGTGGTATTTAACGTACTTTCATGGATTAGCCTGTAATTTCCCAGGGATGTTCCGTCAAGTTTTTGAAGCTTATATATTTGAGTCTGCAGAAGAGCCTGTTTTGGAGTTGCAACGGTTATGAGACCTGTATTTTCTGTAGTGGTTTTGACTTCGTAATAGTCTCCAATTTCTTTTCCTGCTATTTTAGTAATAGCCCCGAATTTACCTTCTGCCATCAGTGTGTCAGTTATCAGGTATTTCACATTGAGCTTTTCAACTATTGTTTTTGCTTCCTCTTCGGAATCAGTTATGAAGAAGCGCGCAGAATCTTCTATACCTGTCTGGAAGTTATTGGAGACTGCAGGCCGTTTTCCTACATATACAATCCAGTTTCCGTAATCCCACCAGCTAAGGACCCCGTACTCAGGGGTTTCCGAAGGCTCAAGATAATAGGAAGTTGCAGGGGTTGAGGTTTCAAGCCATTCGAGGGAGTCCTGCCATTCAGGGCCAATTGAGACTGCATCCTTTGCAAAAGTAGCACCTAACCATATGGAGGGCACAAAGACAAGTCCTATCAGTGTCACTCCTGAAACAAGTTTGAAGTAGTCGGGTCCTTCATCTGTGCTCTTAGACTCTGCCGCATTTCTGGCTTTTGATTTTGATTTAGTTTTTGATACTACCCTTTTTCCTGTTTGCAAGGCATATTCCGAATTCTTCTCTGTTTTCTTCCCGGATTTTACCAGCTTTTGTATTTCTCTTCCGAAATCAAGAGAGTCCATCAAAACCCACATGATATATGCGGTAAGGATTGAGATATTTATTGCAAAAAGGTAGGTAAAACGCCTCTGGGAAAGGGCAAGGTATGCATAAAAAAGTGTCCATACAAGGAAAAATACCTTTTCAGGCTTTGACTTTTTGCCTTTCAACTCAAGGCTGAAAAGGAAAAATCCCGCAAATGCCGTCAGGAAAGAAAGTCCGAAACTTCCCAGTACCGATGAAAAGGTAAATTCTCCCTGTGAAGTAAGAAACAGGGGCACTGCTTCGGAAATTGTGCCTATGTATTCGCCTTTTCCGGAAAAGAACTTCAGTCCTTCGATAACAAAACCGTAGTATTCAACGGAAAATAGCCGTAGGAAAAGGAGCCCTGAGCCGAAAACGAATATTAAAACGCCAGGATAGTACTTCCAGTCCATTCCTTTCTTTGAGACATATTCTGAAAAGCCCCAGAGAAGGAGTACTCCCGCGAGCAGGATCAGTACATAGACCACCTGGAACCAGGAAAGATACATCGCGCTCATTTCAAGTCCCTGACGGGCTGCTCCTGCCGAGAGGGGAATTGTAAACAAAAGTGTTGCAAACAGAGTTACAGCCGAGCAGACGAAGAGGTAATCTGAATTTTTTCCTGCTTTAAGGTCAAGTGTTGCCTGAACCAGCGCGTAAAGGGAAATAAAACTGATAAAGACAGGAGCCCCTACCCATGTAAAGATCAGGAGCGAAAAAAAGAGCCCTGAAGCCGCTGCAAGCCCCAGAGGATTTATGAGTTTTTTATCTGAGGATATGTTTTTGAGTGAATTTAATGACAGTTTTCTCTCCCCTGCCAGTTTTAAGGCAAGTATGAAAAATGCATAGGCAGCCGTTGAGAGGAGCACTTCAGCTACGTGGTGGTCGACTGTCCCAAAACGGGATATGTATACATGAGCTGGCAGAACAGCAAAAATGACCGCTCCAAGAAGCCCTGTTTTTCTGTCAAAGACTGAAGCTGCTAGCACATAAACCGGAATAACTGTCAGGACTCCAAGCAGTACAGGCAAAAGAGCTCCTGCAAATTCGACAGTATGCGTGTCAGGCTGTCCTCCTCCCAGAATTATTGCAAGCAGGGCACCTAACAGGTCAAAAAATGGGGGCCACCCTATCTCAAAACCATAAGGATAGTTAAGATAGGTATCAAAGTTAAGAATATGAGGAAAATTAGAGGCCGTATAAAGAATGCGCCGCATATGATAAAACTCATCATATCCCGTGAAGGTTATGCCTCCGTCTGCAGTAAGTGAAGCATAGGAGAGCATGCGCATGAGAAAAGCAACTGAGATAATCGCAAAGATAGAGATTATTCCGAGTTTGGAGTGGGAAGTGAGCTGTTTTGAATTTGGAGACCTCGTGATTTTACTCGTAATGATCAACTCGGTTATATTTTATTACTTTTACCAGGGTTTTCGGTAACATTTTTTGCAAATAAAGTGTTTTTGATTGTGGTCTTGTTATTCCCTATATATAAAGTATTTTTCGGCTCTGGAAATCCTCTATATTCTATTTTTGGCCAAAAATATTATGAAAATTAGATTGGAAAAATTGTTCCTTCTTTTTTGTCCCCACAAAAAACGAGGAGCATTTCCTATTGTCAGCAAATAAGTATATTATATTTGTTAATCTCAGTCTGAAAACTGTTCCATCTTCGAGACTGAACCTTTACTTTCGTAAATATTCCAAACACGTTTGTACCCAGCATCAGTTTCTTGTCCCTGTTTTATTTCAGTCGAATATCCAGCAGCGTGTTACGGGGCATGTTCGCTCCAGCGAAACTTTGATAGGATCAAGCTGTCAGATGTGTCACTTACATCTGACAAGGCAAGCTCTCCAAAAGGCGTCAAAAATGAATGCCTCTGGATATGTAGCAAAGGTTGCAGAAAATTAGGCATGCCTTCTCCTGAAATCCTTATCTGATGAAAATAATTCAAATATCACTTATTTTTCTCAAATTTGGTAATTGCAACAGAAATACTTGAACATTTGGATTCTCTAGAAAAAGCAATATCTGAGTTCAGCAGAGTATCAAAAGAATATTGTATTTTCAGTGTAACCAAACGAACCATATTTCAGGATTATGAACTTTTTAAGGGGTAAAACCTGAAGCGTCTTGGGAATGATATTGAACATGTACAAAATTGGAGCGCATGCGAGTTTGTGAATTTGTTAAATATGCATTTTGATATGAAATAAATTAATAAACCTTTCCCTTAGACTCTTGTACTATGCAAAAAATACGACGCAAATATTTTTGATACTGACCAAGTTTTGTACATCGTTTTGTAATTTCTCATTATCCATTTCAAGAAATAAACTAATTAATTAATATAAGTAAACGGTGATATTTTGAGAACTAAGATTAATGATTATTTGGAAGTTGCTAAAAATACTACTCTGAAAGAAAAGATAGAGTGGTTTTTTATTATCACATTAATATTTCTTCCAATAATAATTGGGATTTATTATATCTATACATTTGGGGTTAATGTTCCCTATTGGGACCAATGGGATGGGGTACCTCTATTTCTTGAAAAATTATATACGTCAAACCTGACGATTTTTGACTTAATTGCACAACACAATGAAAGCAGACCTTTTTTTCCTAATATAATTATGATTGCATTAGCTTTAACCACCGATTATAATGTTTTATTTGAAATGTATTTTATGTATTCCATGTATTGTATTTCTTTTATTGTATTATTCTTAATGTATAAAAATGACCATTTGATTAACGAAATTTCATACTTGAAATTTATCCCCATTTCATTTTTTTTCTTTAATTTATTTCAAATGAGCAATATGCTTTTTGGAGTTCGTATTGGACAATCTATGGAAATTTTTGGATTCATTTCTGCCGTTTATCTGATTGATAAAAGTAAAGAAATAGATAAAATATTCCTATTTTCCATTGTAGCAGCTATAATTTCGACCTTTTCATTTGTAGCTGGCCTTTCCACATGGGCAGTATGCTTAGTTCAACTTTTATTACATGATTCCAAACAAAAAGCAAAAAAAATAATTATCTGGTGCTCTAGTGCAATTTTAGTTATTTGGTTTTATTTTAATGATTATGTAAAACCCGGCGGTCACCCTTCTATATTATATTCCTTTTATAATCCCTTAGAAGGTATTTTGGTTTTTTTTGGTTCTACAGGGTCCATAATAGTTAGAGACTCGATCTTATCTCCGATAGTTGGATTCTTGATGGTTATCGTCCTATTTTGCATCGTTTTGTTGAATAAAAATAACCTTATGTTAAATAAAAATGGAAAATGGTTTTCTTTGATTTTGTTCTCTTTCCTTGCATCATTTGAAATAGCAGTTGGTAGGTCCGGGTTTGGAATAGAATCCGCCATCCAACAAAGGTATTTTTTGCTTACTTTTTGGAGCATAATAGGTCTTTACTGCGTTTTACTTAATTATCTGGATGTTTATATTCAGGATTCTAGATATTCCCCTGGAAAACAGTATGTGAATGGTTTGAGATCCCGAAATAAAAACAATTATAATTATTTGCTAACTGGAGTAGTGGTATCTCTTCTTTTCATTGGAATTGCTACAAACTTCATCATAGGGCTTGAATATGGTAAAAATACGCAGAACTCTAGAGAAGATATGGCTTACTACCTGAAGACTTATGATGTTCAACCTGACAAAAACCTGGAATCACTATATCCAGATCCATCTGTTGTTCGCCAAAGGGCACCATTTCTAAAAGAATATAGACTAACTGTTTTCTCCGAAAACTTTGACATAAGTGGGTTAGATGAACTTAAAAATAGAACACTGTATTCAATTGACACGGTTAATGGCAAAAATGTTGATTTTAAAAAGGATTCTATAGTCATTAATAAAGAAATGACGAATGAGATCGAAATATCCGGTTGGGCAGTTGATTCGGAGGAAAACACCTTAGCCAGTGAAGTTTTTATAACAATTGATGGTGAAATAAACATACCCGCCAGATATAATCTTGAAAGAAAAGATGTGGCAAACCATTTTAAAACCAAAAATTTCGAAAATTCGGGTTTTAAAGCATCTTTCGCATCTTCAATATTGGAAAAGGGAATCCATACGTTGGCAATAAAGGTAGTATCTTCTGATCAAAGTGGATATTACAAATTAGAACCGGTAACTATTGTAGTAATTTGATTCACACATGACTTTAAAATCGGATCGAAAAATCTTCCTTTTCAAGTGTCAAGTTGGGGCTATAATAGGGATCACCTTCATCAATTACGTATCCCCATTTTTCCTTCATATATTTAACTTCTCTTAAAAACCGTGCCTGCTTTTCTGGAGTGTCTTCATGTCCCCGGCTTAAAGATTCATGATGATACAGTTCTGCATAAGGTGTGTAGACTATTAGATATCCTTTCTGTCGAATTTTTATGCATAAATCTACATCATTAAAGGCAACTGCAAGATTTGTTTCATCAAAACCACCAACTTCTTCAAAGACTTCTTTTCTTATCATCATACAGGCAGCTGTTACTGCACTTAAATTATTTATCACGCTTATTCTTCCAAAATAGCGAAGAGCCATAATCAGTGAAATATTCGCAATGATG
>JBFHIK010000065.1:0-9872 GCA_041596555.1 Methanosarcina sp. | reverse complement strand
CGGCACGAATTCAAAAACTGCTGTTATAATTGTGCTGGAAAATGAAGAGGAAGAAAATGATGTATTGCCTGTAGCAGATTTCAGCACAAATGTTACCAGTGGCTATGCTCCCCTTTCAGTCCTCTTTACTGACCTTTCAGAAAACGCAACCTCGAGGAGCTGGGATGTTAACAATGACGGCATCGAAGACTCAAACGAGACAAGCTTTGTTTATACATACACTTCTACAGGGACTTACACAGCTAAACTGACTGCGATTAATGAAAACGGCACGGATTCAAAAACTATTCTGATATATGTAGACAAAAAGAGCAGTGGCGGAAGTAGCGGTGGCGGTGGCGGCTCTCCTGAATCTTCCCAAAACATCGAAGTAAAGGAACTTTCCCAGGTCTTCATTTCAAACGGAAAAGCTGTGAAGTTTAATTTCACGAAGGAAGCAACCTGTGTTGTTTATGTGGGCTTTGATGCTAAGAAGACCGTGGGCAAAACCACAACGATTGCTGAACAATTAAAAAATAAGTCTTCACTGGTTTCCGAACTGCCTTCGGGTGAGGTCTATAAGTCCTTTAACCTATGGGTTGGAAGCAGTGGGTATGCAACTGAAAAGAACATCGAAAACCCGGTTATCTGTTTCAAGGTTGAAAAGACCTGGATACAGGACCAAAATATAGACCAGTCTTCCATTGTCCTGCACAGGTACAACGATAAGAAATGGGGACAACTGCCAGTCAGCCTGGTAAACGAAGACGATAAATACCTGTATTTCACAGCTGAAACCCCGGGATTCTCTCCATTTGCAATAACAGGGGAGGCAAATGCCTCTCCGGAAGAAACTGTAACTGAAATACAGTCCGCAGAATCTGCCAGCTCTGAAGAGGACACAGAGAATAAAGGATCCGAAGCTGATCAGGAACCCGCACAGGAAGAAAGTAATGGCATGCCAGGCTTTGAGATTGTTTACGGTGTGGCAGGTCTGCTTGCAGTATTCCTGTATAAAAGGAAATAAAACAGCTGAATGAAAGCAAAAAATAGTAAATTTAAGTGCAAAATAAAATGATGGAGGTTTGATACCTTCATCCTATTTTTTATTTTTCGTTTTTATTTTTCCCCTTACTCTTTTTCATAAGCTCTTAATCTTGTCAACTACCCATCACTAAAGTAACAGGCTTGTATATTCCCCGTGTTTGCGCAGATCATCTATGCGTAAGGCTGGTTGACATCGGGAGACCCACTCCTTAACTTACCGGAGTAAGTAACAGCCCGGTTATGTATAAACGCTTCAAAGGTTACTTTCAGCGAGCTTTGTTGCCAAAACCTATAATCATACATAACCTGTCCAAAGATAGTAGACTTGTCTTAAGCTGTTATCTGCTTATTGCAGTGCCCTACTCCGCTTTGGAAGTGACAGGGCTATCTAATATTACCTGCAACGCGGAGATATAAATTCTGTCATTTTCCCGACACAAAGTATATATTATATGGTGCATTCTCTAGTGATGTTTTTACCGAAATACTTACGCTTTTGCAGGAATTCCTGAAAAAAGCCACGCAGCAGTTTGCTGTGGCGGATTTAAAATCTCCCGATCGATGTGTTGGTCCGTTATAATCGGTAAAGATATAACCTCATCCCGAAGAGCTTTTCTTTCGGGTATCGATCAATTAATATCAGGAGAATCAGATATGGCAAAAATGCATACCAAAAGAAGAGGCAAGTCCGCCTCCACCAGACCTATTAGAACTGAGGCGCCTGAGTGGTGCAAGATTGGAGCAGACGAAGTTACTTCAATCACACTGGACCTCTGGAAACAGGGTGTCTCCACATCCGAAATCGGAATGATTTTAAGAGACCGCTATGGAGTCCCTGACGCCAAACTAGTCACAGGCAAGAAGATCACAACAATTCTCAAGGAAAACAACGTTTATTCCAACATTCCTGAAGATCTTACCAACCTCATCGTGAAGGCTCTGAAACTGAGGAAACACCTTTCAATTAACAAGAAAGATGTCCACAACAAGCGTTCCCTCAACCTTACAGAATCCAAGGTCAGAAGGCTTGTTAAGTACTATAAACAGGAAAAGGTACTTCCGAGAGATTGGTTCTACAAGCCTGAAACCGCAGAAATGATGATTACCAGATAAACCTGGAAATTTCCACTCAAGGAATTTTCCATTTAAGGATTGAGTTTGCCTTTCCGGCAAACCTCCTTCTATTCTTTTTAAAAATTTAAATCCTTTCTGTGCCTCTGATACCTGTGCCTCTGATACGAGGCGTCAGAAAGCGCAACCCGGTGTTTTTTTGTCCACAGTTGTGCCGTTGTGCCGCTTTTTTATGATAACCTTACTGCATCTTTACATCATTATTTGCTTGCAGCGTAGCTTATTTTGCAGTCCCATGCCGGGCTCCCCGGAACCACGCACCGCATACCTGAAATTTCCCCGATAACGACTGGCAGGCCGTATACCTCTTCGATTACCTGAGGGGTAATTACTTCCACTCCTCCATAGGCGTGAACTTTTCCTCCCTTCAGGAGAATAAACCGGTCTGCATATCTGAAAGCCTGATTGAGGTCATGCATCGTCATCACAGCCGCAATCCTGTGTTGAAGGACTATCTGCCTGATAACGGCCAGGATCTCCACCTGGTTCCGGAGATCAAGACTGCTTGTCGGCTCGTCAAGGAGAAGGACTTTGGGCTCCTGGACAAGGGAACGTGCTATTGCTACCTTCTGGAGTTCGCCTCCGCTCATCTCATCGATATAGGACAGGCGCAGGTTTTCCATCGAAAGTAACTTGAAGACCGAATCAACGATCTTGAGGTCCTTTTCTGCGATATCCCATTTAATATGGGGCCGCCGCCCAAGCAGGACGGCATCAAAAGCCGTCAACCGTCCTGTTTCTACGCGCTGAGGGACATATCCAATAAGGCGTGCAATTTCCATTGTCCCGAGGTCGGAAAGGTTTTCCCCGTCTATATGGACTGTTCCCCCTCTCGGGTTGAGAATCCTGTTCAGGCATTTTAACAGGGTAGTCTTGCCAACCCCGTTGGGACCCAGGATTGCGACAACTTCGCCTTCATCGATTGAAAAGGCGATTTCATGCAGGATCTTACGGTTACGATATAAAAACTGGAGTTCATCTACAGAAAGAATCATCGTTTATACCCCCTGATAAGCAGGTAAATGAAAGTCGGTGCTCCCATGAAAGCAGTAAGGATAGAGACGGGAAGCACATATGGTGACACTATAAGCCTGGCTGCGGTGTCCGATACCAGAAGGAGGATTGCTCCAAGGAGGGTTGAGCCCGGGATCAGGTATCTCTGGTCATCCCCTATGATCCGTCTTACCATGTGCGGACAGATCAACCCCACGAACCCTATAACACCAAGGAAAGAAACAATTACAGCCGAGACCAGTGCAGCAATAATCATGCCTATAAGCCTGATCTTTTCCACATTGACACCGAGGCTTTTTGCAGTCTCATCTCCTGCATCGATTGCATTGTAGTTCCAGCGGTTGGCAATGAAGAATATGACTGAAAACAGGACAACCCCGGTCATGATCCCCAGTTCCATCCAGTTCTTCACTCTTCCAACATCGCCAAAGGTCCAGAAGACAACTGCTGCAAGCTGGGTATCGTCAGCAAAGTACTGCAGGAACATCGTCCCTGCTGTAAAGAGGGAAGACAGTGAAACGCCTGCAAGCACCATTACCTCTGGGGAAGACCCGCGGATCCGGGAGATGAGCAGGATTACTCCTGTGGCGAGAAGGCAAAAGATGAAGGCTACCATTGTTGTCAGGTAAGGGTTGTTGATGACAACGGCGTTTGCAACGGTAGATTGCATATTTCCTGTCCCGAGGACAATTACCGAGAAGGCAGCTCCGAAAGCTCCGGCGTTTGAGATACCTAGAGTAAACGGAGACCCCAGCGGGTTGCGCAGTATAGACTGCATTACCACCCCTGCAACCGAGAGCCCGGCTCCTGCTACTATCGCAGCCAGGGCTTGAGGGAGGCGGATGTTCCAGATAATCGAATCCCATTTATTAGAGACGCTCTGCCCCATCAGGGTTTGTAATACCTCACGGGGAGGTATTGTCACCGCTCCTACCGAAATTGAATAGATAAACATAATGAAGAGGAGCAGGAACCCCCCCATAATCCAGAAGTACTTCCTCCGTACGTATACGAGGTAATCTTCGGGTACTGCTCCATCGGCAAAATGCACTTATTTATACCTCCATCTCACTGCAGAACTTGCTTGAAACCCGTCTCGTTGTATTGTCCGTTCAGGTCAGAAAACACAGGCTTGCCGACGAAGAATGTATAGATCTCGTCAGCTTTGGCTTCGGGATCGATATCCTCAAACTGGTCCGGGTAGAGCACCTTTCCTACAAAATAAGCATTTGCAAGCACTGACTCATAGTTGGTGCTGTAGAAGTTGTAGGGGATCACTCCGTAAACATTTCCACTCTTCACGGCTGAAAGTCCTTTGAGTGACGGATCGTTCTTGAGTTCTCCAATGGCTCCTTCGTTGCCAGCCTGGAGGGTTCCAATGTCGATAAAGATATACTCGGGGTCCCAGTTTACCAGGGCTTCTTTGGCAATATCCGCATGATCTGCACCCATTCCGGCTGCAACGTTATTTGCATTTACCCAGAGGAATGGCGGATAAGCCGGTTCTGTGGAAATTATCCCGTGAGCTCCTGAACTGCTTATCCCTCCAACATAGACCGTCTTTCTTTCGGATTCCGGAATGTCGGCAGTCCTGTTTTCAAGGTCTTCCATCGCAGCTTCGATATAAGCAATAACCTCTTCTGCTCTTTCCTGTTTACCCACTACCTCACCCATTATCCGGAGTGAACTGTACATTTCGGCTTTCTTCTCCTCGTTATTCAAAGACCCATAAGGGAATGAGATTACCGGAATGTTGGTTTTATCCTGAAGAGTGTCGGCTTCAACGGCGCTTGTTGCCGGAGGCTGGCCAGTCGTGCCGGCTCTCAAGATAACCTGGGGATTGATCACAATTATCTTTTCGGGGTCATCATTGCCCCTGAACTCGCCGATAAGGGGATAGTCCTTAAGCTGCGGGTTTGCAAGGGCGTAAGGTCGGCCTTCTATCTCTGCCTCCTTCTTTTCCAGGCTGTCAACTCCGACTACGCGGTCCTGAGCCTGCAGGTATACAAGGTAACGCAGGGAACCTGCCCCTGAGCAGACGACCTCTTCGACGTTCTCAGGTATGGTTACACTCCTGCCGAACCCATCTGTGATTGTGGTTCCTGCAGACTCTGCTAATTCATCGGTTCCTGTGGTGATTCCTGCAGACTCTGCTGGAGACACGCTTTCTTCGTCCTCAACGGGAGTGGATTTGCTCGTGCACCCTGAGGTTACAATCAGGGCAGCGATAAGCACTCCTATGAAAATAATTTTAGTTAATTTAATACATGGGGAGATTTTCATGTTACTTTCCTCTAATTTACTAGAGAGAGAGTATTACATAAAGTTAACTAATTTATTCTATTAATTCTTATAAGATCAATAATTACTAAAAATTTGTATGATTTATTACCATTCTTTATTTAAGTGGTAGGAATTAATTCAATGAACAAGAACGTGGTATTAATCCATTACTACTTATTTTATGGCACCTGGTGGTACTGTTATCATTGACTTTTTTGACAGACTTCACTTTTTCCTGCAAATGGTACATTTTTTTCACACAATCCGTCATTAAAGCGTTAACTTTCGGAATGATGTTTGGAGAAACAACGAAGTAAACTAAAGAAGGTAGTATGTTTTTATGAAGAACACGAAAGGATAGAGAGAATCTCTCAATGTAGATATTTTCAGAACCGAAGGAAAGCGGAAAAAAGTAAAATCCATGTCAAAAAAGGTTACAGTGAAGAAGGTAGAATAGGAAAAGGTCAGAAGAATACGAGAAAAAAGAACTAAATCGCCGTGCTGGGGTTTCTAATACCAGAATATCAACTATGTAACAGGGAGTGACCCCCTTATTCCGCGTGCTGTTTTTTGCCTTTTCGTAGTGGAGTACCTGGGCTGCCACACTATAGAGCTTTTCCAGTTCATGGGCGGATTCCAGGGTAAGGAGTAAAAGGATTTCCGGGCGCTCTCAGTTGCATACGACTATCCCCCTGGATACATGCCCTAAGGCACCGGAAAGCTTTTCGAGATCAGTTGAGATGTCATTCCGGAGCTATAGATTCAGTTCTCGGAGTTGACAATTTCCAGGCTAATATCTATCCATCTCGATTTGTGGATAAGGGAGCCCATTGATATTATGTCCACTCCTGTTTTTGCATAACCTTCAAGGTTTGCGGGAGAAATCCCTCCTGAGGCTTCCACAAGGACTGATTTCCGGAGCCCTTTTTCTTCAAGCAAAGATAAAGTCTCTTTAATTGTTTCAGGCTGCATATTGTCGAGCATGATAATGTCGGCACCCAGTTCCGCAGCAAAGACCGCGTCTTCTGCAGACTCTACCTCAACCTCAATTTTCCGCGTAAAGCTTGTTTTTTGCGCTGCTTTGATTGCGGCTTCTATTCCCATAAGTTTGATGTGGTTATCTTTAATCATAACCGCATCCGAGAGGTTAAACCTGTGAGGGTCTCCTCCCCCGGCAGCAACAGCGAGCTTTTCGAATTTCCTTATTCCGGGGGTGGTCTTCCTTGTACACGCTATCCTCGTGCTTTCCGAGTGCTCTCTTACGACATCCACGCAGTTCCTGGTCAGGGTTGCAATCCCGCTAAGGTGCCCGAGGAAGTTAAGGCTAAGGCGCTCTGCCCTGAGAATGGATACCGATCCTCCCCTGAGCCTGAAAATTATATCGCCCTTGCTGAGGCGGTCTCCATTATTAAGATCTGTTTCTGCCTGAATTCCAAAATAACAAAATATTGATGCCGCTTCATTGAGTCCGGCAACCGTACAATCTTCTTTTGTGAAAATGATGGCTTCTGCAGGCCTGTCCGGAACAATAGTGCACGAAACATCATCGTACCCCAGGTCTTCTTCTATGAAGCTTTCTACTTCTCTGATAAGCATAATTTTTACCCTGATACTTAATGCTGCCCGGATTTATAAGAGGCTCGGGCATTTTTACTCTATCTTTTCCTCTTTTTCCTTTCTTCCGTTTTTACTTTATTATTTGTAATTTGCGTTATCCGGAGCAAGGTACTGAGAACAAGAGGCAAAAGACAGGCAAAAGACAGGCAAAGAATAGGTAAAAGAACAAGTAGAAATATGCAGGGGAGTTTTGAGATGAAAACAAAAGCCAGGCAACATAAGATTTAAACAGGGGGACAGAATACAGTTATCCCTGTCCCGGAATTCCTTTATGCCGGACTTATAAAGAAAATTATAATGCAAGCAATTATAACGGATTGATAAATACCAGCTAAAACAACTTAAGCTACTGACTAAAGCAATTAAAATTTATGGATTATTCCCAGGAGCCTGGAATACTGAAAATAGGAATTGTTGGTTGCGGATTTATTGGCGGACAGATTTGCAGGGCAATTGATAACGGAGAGGTTAATGCAGAGTTGTACGCCCTCTGTGACTCTTCGGAGAGCAAGGTCCTTGACCTTTCAGCTTCCCTGAAGACATGCAGTCCTCTGTATATGAATATTGAAGAAATCATACGCAGTGTGGACCTTGTTATAGAAAGCGCCTCTCAGAATGCTGTCAGGTTCATTGTACCCCAGGCCCTTAAGGCAGGATGTGATGTGATGGTCCTGAGCGTGGGCGCCCTTGCCGATGAAGAACTGAGGGCAGTTCTTTTCGGGCTTGCAAAACAGCACAACTGCAAGCTTTATTTCCCTTCGGGAGCGGTTGTCGGTATCGATGGGTTAAACTCAGCATCTGCGGCCGGGATTTCCTCAGTCACCCTGACCACCAGGAAACCTCCGTCAGGACTCATGGGAGCTCCTTATATTGTGGAACACGGCATAGAACTTGAAAAACTTGAAAAAGAAACCGTCCTTTTTGAAGGGACTGCTTCAGAAGCCGTAAAAGCCTTTCCTGCAAACGTTAACGTGGCAGCTACGATAAGCCTGGCAGGCATAGGTTTTGAGCAGACCAGGGTAAGAGTCATAGCTGACCCCTCTCTTTCCAGAAATGTGCATGAGATCACCGTAGAAGGAGAATTCGGAAAGTTTAGCACAAGAGTGGAAAATCTTCCTTCCCCGGAAAATCCTAAAACAAGTTATCTTGCAGCCCTTTCTGCGGTTTCTACCCTGAAAAAGATTCTGAATCCTGTCCAGGTCGGGACCTGAATTCTTCCAGGCTGGATTTTGAGGGCTGAATTCTTCCAGGCTGAACCTGAACTAACAGGAATCAGGCACTTTAACCTGGATTTTCGGATTGAAGGCAGGCGTGGTTCACAAACATTAGGTTCACAAACATTATATAGTCCGGAGGAGTTAAGCACGTAAATCCTCAGGAGAAGGTTGCAGGTATGCGAAAAAGTGCCTTATGGACATAATTATCCTTATTGCACCCCTTTATACGTTTAACGTGCCCTTTTGCCAGAATGCCTTTGTGTTATAAATCTCAAAGTTAATTAAAACCTCTTTAAACTAAAAAAATTTAAAATTCATATTTTTCTCTCAATATTTATGGTGATCCCATGCATCAAGCAGACCTTATAAAAAGGATCCAGGAATTGAAGTTAAAACGAAACGCAGTAATTCTTTCTCACTATTACTCCCGCCCTGAAGTCCAGGACATTGCGGACTTCGTAGGGGATTCCCTTGCCCTGAGCCAGGAAGCTGTCCGTCAGGACGCAGATGTTATCGTGTTTTGCGGCGTCCATTTTATGGGAGAAAGCGCTGCAATCCTGTCTCCGAAAAAGACGGTCCTGTTACCGGAAATTGATGCCACCTGCCCTATGGCAGATATGGTAGATGTAGAAGGCCTTAAAAGACTGAAAGAAAAGCACCCTGACACTCCGGTTGTCTCCTATGTAAACACTTCGGCTGCAATCAAGGCAGAATCCTATATCTGCTGTACCTCTGCAAACGCTGTAGAAGTAGTGAATTCCCTGGACGCCGAAGAGGTTATCTTTGTGCCTGACAAGAACCTGGCTGCTTACGTTGCATCCCGGACAGACAAAACCATCATTCCCTGGGAAGGGCACTGCCCCACACACCACCAGGTCCTGAGGGAAGATGTCCTGAAAATGAAGGAAAAACATCCCCTGGCCAAATTCATCGCTCATCCCGAATGCCGCCCTGAGGTCCTGGAACTTGCAGACAATGTGGCAAGCACGAGGGGGATGATCATGTACGCGAAAAACTCTCCTGCACAGGAATTTATAATCGGCACGGAGTGTGGGCTTATTCATGGGCTCCTTAAGGCAGCTCCTGAAAAAACTTATTACTGCGTCTCTGAATTTGCCTGCTGTCCCAGCATGAAAATGGTCAATCTTGAAAATGTACTGGAGTCTCTTGAAAAGATGCAACACGTAGTGACTGTTCCCGAAGATGTTCGGGTCAGGGCAAAAGAGGCCCTTGACAGGATGCTTGCGGTAAAAATAAAATAAGCATCTGAATGTTTTACCTGTTTGAAATGTCCCGTTTTTGAAGGGGAGTTTTTGATTAATCTCTGATCTTTATTTACAGGGATATTCCTCAAATATTCCCACTAATTTTCTATATTTTCTTCCTTTTTTGATTTTGCCGCTTGAGTCGATCCCAAACCCGAGATAATTCTCAATGAATTAGAGTTTCAGAATTAGAGTTTCAGAATTAGAGTTTCAGAATTAGAGTTTCAGAATTAGAGTTTCAGAATTAGAGTTTCAGAATTAGAGTTTCAGAATTAGAGTTTCAGAATTAGAGTTTCAGAATTAGAGTTTCAGAATTATG
>JBFHIK010000064.1:0-9873 GCA_041596555.1 Methanosarcina sp. | reverse complement strand
CTGAGGCGGCATTCAAGGGTAACTATTTCTTTCCTATCGTTTACCGATTTTCCATTGCTCCTTATCGGTGATCTGGTCAACCAGGGCTTGTTAGACAAGCCCCTTCCTCAAAAACCTGAGCCGTTAGGTGAAGGTTTTAGCGAGGGGTAATTGACTGTTTATGCGCTCCTCTCCTCTTTCTGCAGGTATTTTTTTAATGTTGTTAGGGGGTTGGCAATTTTTGATCTTATTGTGCATATCTATTTATAAAACCGGGGTATATATGTGTAAGGGGGGATTAACAAGCTAACAAGTATAATTTCACCCAGTGCTCTCTCAATGCTAACTGCGCCGGGACTTTCTGAATTCGGATCCTTAGTTGTAATTGGATTGATTTCATTTCTCTTGTTCAAGGAAGTCCTGTCAGAATCGAAGCTTCAGGGAAAAGCTCTGGAAAGTTCTTTAAATATGGGGATAGTGCCACTGTTGATATCTTTCAGTGCAATTGTTGCCTACAAAATTACAGAAATTTTGTAACCTGATAGTTATCCGCAGGGTTTTTCTTCAATCCCAGGCATCTTTATCTTCCATTTTCTTTTTTAACCCAATTTTGCCGGTTCTCTCAGATCATCTTCTCCTCTTTAATCTCTCTTTCTCTCCGACCGGAGGTACGTACAAAAAGAGTTAAAGAAGCCCGAGTCCGGGACCCAGGTGAGGGATAACTGCAAACAAAAATACATTTAAGAAGCCGTGGGTTAGTGTGATCAGTGGCAGACTTCGGGTTTTGTAAAACATATAACCTATGATAACCCCTACAAAAGTGGTATATAACACTATGTCGAAAGACCCATAGCCGGAGTGCATGATCCCGAAAAGCATGCTTGAAAGCAATATCCCTTTCCATGCCCCGAAGAGCTTATTAAATCTTGTCTGGATAAATGACCTGAATATTACTTCTTCTACAAGCCCCACAAAGAAGACCATAACCACTGTTAGTTTCAAGAGGTTCAGGGGGGAGATGTCGGGAATAAGGTAGTCTGTCCGGATTACCATGTATTCTCCCATCCCCAGCCCGGCGCCTATCAGGACCGAAAATGGAATATAAAGCCATATCTTCCTGAGAGTTATCCCCATCTTTTCAAGTGTCAACTGCTGGTAGAAAGCAGCAATCGCTACAGGGGCTGCGAGGGTGGTATAGATTAAAACGAAAGAGTAAAGGGTTGTATCGAAGAAGACGGGCATTGAGAGGCTTATCAGACGAAGAAGTGGGGGGAGCATCAGGGCCTGGTAGGTCTTGCGAACGTCTTTATTTTTCATAAGTGGCATGGAAAGGGAGAGGCCCATCAGGAGGAGCATGTGCACCCAGGCGGCTTCTTTTATTCTCCCGGAATATATCAGCATTTCTGCAAAAGCGATGGTGAGAATAGGGATTCCTACATAAATTTCCTTAGTCCTGGTCTCCTGTTTTTTCAGTTCGTTAGTTCCCTTATTTTCTGTTTCAAGAGAAGCTTTTTTTTCTTCAAACAAGTTGGCACGGTCCAGGTTTTCAGTTTTTGGGTGACGTGTATCATCCCAATTCTCAGCCGAATGTTTCGGATTTTCCATCTTCAGGCCTCCTTCGTGACGCTTATCCAGAGGTGCAGGTCCCTGTAAGGTACGCTTTTCTCAGTTTCGTTGAAGAGTAGAAATTCAAGTTTCATATCTTTTCCTTCAAAGGGCGGGGTTATGGTCACAGGCTCTTCCCAGGTCGCGTTGTGGCCAAGGCTTATGTATCTCAGGTTTTCCGGAATGTCCAGGGAGGTATTTTCGAGTCGCATATCCATGCTGTAGTTCACTGTCCTGTACTCGTGGTTTACTATTCCTACGATAACAGTTCCGCCTTCTCCGGGTACGTACCGGGTCGGATAATTATCTGCCAGGCCTTCAGGTCCCAGGATGTAGAACTCCGTGAAATGCTCCCCCTCCTTTGGGGTCATGATAACATAAACGAGGGTTCCCACTGAAGCAAGGATTGAAAATATAAGGATGACCGTAAGAATCTTGTCGATCTTAGTTTCAGACTTTTCCAGAATTTCAGCCTTTAGGACAATTGCGGAAGTTTTGAAATGTACTTCAAATCTCTCGTTATCTGGTATCTGTTTTCTTCTGTAGTATGCTGCCCCGCACATTGCCAGAGTAAAACCTGAAAGGCTCATAAGGATAGGAATTAGCCTGATTCCCCATGGAGTGTAGTTAAGGCCAAGCCCTATAAGCGGTACTATCGCAATGCTCAGCCCGAAAGAAAGTGCTATCCGCTCAATTCCGTCCAGATCGTTTTTTGCGGGGAAAAGGGCAGCTATCAGAGCATATACGGGCAAAAAAAGCCCCATTGGCAAGCCAAGGGTTACGCGGATGAAGCTGCCGCTGAGAGGAGATATAAGCACGAAGATGTCCGTAAGGATTACAAGAGCTGCAACAAGCAGCAGGTCTGTGGAAAATTTTCTGGTTCCGACCATTTAACCTCTCCAACAATTTTTATTCGATCTCAAATTGAGTCAATCTGTTTATATTCTGGGAATTGACAAAATGAGGTTAAAAGGTGGTTTCTGACATGAACCAGTAATCAAACATAGATTCCACTCTCAGTAAAGATTCTTGTTTATTACAGGAAATACCCCACGTATTTTCCCCTCAGATGTTTTAACTCCCCGCTAAATTATATCATCTTGTTATATGAAATCTTTTCCCCTCTTTGAATATTTTTGTCGAAAATTAGCTTTTTAAAAGAGTTTCTAGAATTTTAGGGAGGACGTTCTTCCTATCTATATGCAATCTTTCATTTTTATGGGAATCATGTATAAATATATATTAATCTGAATTCTGAAAAGCCTTATTGTGGTTTATTTGTGTGCATTTCCCCTTACAAAAGTATCGAATGGTTAGAAGGAGACATCTGCGATCCATCCCTTATTTCAAAAATGTTTTTGGGATGGACTCTGTCTTCCACGAGGTTGTCCCTGTGCCTGTAGTAATTTTATCCATATTAATTTAGTATAGTGAAACAAATAACAGACGACTTTATCAAGTCAAACAGTGTCTCTGTAGAAAAATACGTTTCTGAAAAGCATCTTGAATTCTATTTTCAAACGAAGACTCGTTCTGCTGTTTCAACATTCATTGATTACCTTAATGGCTTGCTTCTTCTTACATATCGGAAAAATATGAGAAAAATGGCAATTTACTGTTGCAAGTGCTCTAAAAACCATTAATTAAGCCATTTTCTCTCAAATTCTCCCTGGCCTTCTGCAGATCTCTTCAAATCTATTCGAACAAAAGCCATAAAAACTATAGGCAAAAATGGTGTTCTATACTTGACGAATCAGGCATAAAAAAATCAGGAATTCGTTCTATCGGATTTTCTCATCAATATTACGGCAAGTTGGGAACAAAAGACAATTGTCAGGTTGGTGTATTCCTTGCTTATTTTAAAAAAGAATAGAATGTTGATTGATTAGCGACTATATCTTCCACAACAAAGGGAAATTCACGGAATTGGGGCTTTAATAATTTGAGTTCTTCGTACTTGGTCAGGAGATTTCAGGGTTTGTAAACGTTTCTACTGGCTTTACGAGAATCAGTCCACTCATAATGTTGTGCACCAGATGGAGTAGGGTTTCTTCTCCATGACAAGGTTTAAAAACCACGTAAATAATTGGTGAATTCCATCTTCTGATCAACAAGATAATCTTTTATGAGTGGGAATAAATGAACTATTTACTCTGCATCCTGTTTTTTTGTGATGAAATAAAAAGGATACAGAGTCAATCATAATTTACAGAACTTTCGCTACACTGCCACGGCTCATTAGAGCTCAGATAGATTTTCTACAAAGATAAAAATTCTTATTTCGTACTGTTTTTAATTTTTATTTTAAATCTGTAGTAACTCGTATAGAGGGTAATATTCGCTTTAATTTTATAGCTGCATATTACCCTCTATACGAGTTACAATTTGTGTCTTATAGAAGAAGGAATTATAGACATTATTATTTGACGTTCAACGTTTTCTTTAGTAAAAATCCATACACTTCCCATATATACTATGGTCACAATGATTCCGGATATTATTAAGGCTCCTAATCCTGAAATCGGTACAAAATAATTAATGAGCCTACAAGACCCTGCTATTATAAACATTGCTAAGGCACCAGGGAACGTGGAACTTATGAAAGTGGTTCTTGAGATCCCAAGTACCTTTGTAGCATACCAGGGAGTAAAAAGGGCATTATTAAGAGTCAGTGCAATTGCTCCGGCAACTGCAACACCATAATATCCCCAGCCAGTGAGGTATGGAATTAATACAGCCAGCAAAAAATTACCTATTCCCATCCAAAATGTGACAATTCCTGGAATTCGCACCTTATTGTATGCGATGTTGATATCAAGGAGGAGCATTACTGGAAGGTTAATTACAAGATGAGATAGCATTAGTAACATTAATGGCGAGAGTTTTACAAATTCAGGACCCACCCAGAGTGAAAGAAGCTGTGGAGCAAAACCGCAGATAAAGCCAATTGGAAGAGCCATTGCAAAGCCTGTAAGCTTTATGGCACTTTTTGATAAATTTACCAGTTCTTCTATTTTGTCCTTTATATAGTAAGTTAAAATCACTGGTGTAAGGATACCTATAAGCAGACCTGCAATAGTGCGTAGCATTGAACTCCACATAAAGGCTATCGAGTATTCTCCACCTGCAACAGTACCAAATAATTTGGTTACAACTATAAGGTCCATCTGGAGAAAGAGGAGGGAACCTATCTGAGTAATAATAACCCACCCCCCCATCTCCATAATCTCGTTAACCTTTGATCTGCGGAAGTCCTTTATATTTATCGTAAGATGGGGATTTATCTTGTGTGAGAAAAATACAGTAATAGCAAAGGTAACTATGGCAGCGATTAGATAAGCTAATCCTATGTAAACAAGGCTTGGAGAATATAACTTAAATAACAATATGATCAGGCCCACTTGAATAAGGATATTTATGACGTTAATCATGTTCAGAATGTCAAGTCTGTTGTAGGCGAAAATGGAAACTCCAAAGTTACTGCTCCAAGCTCGCAATAGGAACGCACTTATAACTCCAAGAAAAAGTATTCTCGCAGCATTTTCCTGGTTTGATGGAATCTCAAAAAACGACGGGGAATAATATGAAAGTAACACTACTATCGGAAGCATTAGTAAGATAATTCCAAGTGTTCCCACCAGAGCAGTATTAAAAGTCACATTTGCTTTTTTATACTCTTTTCTCTGTAATTCAATAGTCATAGGTCTTGAAACTGATGTATTAAGTGATACCATAATTAAATTCACATAAGCTGTAAAAGAGGTTGCTAGCGGGATCAGTGCATAGCTTGCGACGCCAAGTGAATTAATAAAATATGGTACCAAAAACAGTCCACTTACGAGGTTAACTATAAAATATAAAACATTGGCTATGAGATTTTTAGGCACTTGCTTACTGAAAACTTCCTGGGGGTCTGTTGGATTTACCATTTTTTACCTTCTTGAATTTTCATATGGCGAGAATTATCCTAAATCTTTAAACTCTGATTAGTATCGCTTATACTTTTTGATAGACCCTGCCAAAATTTGTATGCCAATATGAAATCTCATAAAAACTTTGACTGTTGTACTGAGAAAGGGTATTCGGAAATCCATAATCAAATGATTTTCAAATATTACAACCCGAAGTTGAACGATTCGGTTTTCTTTGCACAATTCAAAATTTTATCGTGTGGCTATTGATTTTTGACAGTCCGCATTTCCCCAAAGGTTCTGTGCCAATACAATGCGTTTTTGTAATAATATACTGTAATACTGTATATTATCTACTGTATTAATTAGTAGAATTTGTCAAACTTATATTAAAAATAAGACTTGCAATAAAACTGAGAATCAAAGGAATGATTGCAATATTAAAAGAACAGTTAATGTCTCTGTTCCATTTGTCAGATGCCGCTAGAATCTCCATTAAACACAGAAGTATCAAAAGCCCGATAATAAACGCACTCCGATACTGGGTAATACCAGTTTTGTAGCTACGGATTCTACACCAAAAGAAATCACATTTGGAGGAATAACGATAGGTGAGATACTGGTTGTTAACATAAAGATTCCTGTGAGCAATAGCAATCTTTATTTAAATATTGAGTATTATAAAATAATGATCCATTATTAGAATAGTATTGGATCATTGATATTTAGGTAATAAGATAAGACAAATTATAAAAACTTTTCTTTTGGGTATCTAATTAGTGCATCATGCGAACAACAATACTAAATTGAGATCAGAATTCCATCTAATTTAAAAAGAATCTATTTTTAAAGCCTGACTATGCGATTTTTGTAATATTGTCAATGTTCTGGTGCTCCTGTGAACTGTCGATAATCTAAAGAATCAGAGGTTTCTTGTGGCATCCTCAAAATTTTTGTTCACAAGTTTGAAATCCCTGCTGACGTCCCATAGGCGATGTTTTGCCATTTATTTAATGTTCCTTATTTTGGTAAATAGGCAATGTCCAGAATTTGTTGTAAATTCAAAGTCAAATTTTTGTGTACTGCATAATCGTTTCTTCGCTGACTCCTGTGGGTTGTAAATATTTGCGTAGTTATTAAGTAGCCAGGCCAAAATGAGAAACACCAAGCTTGAATTCGGTTCTCAAAGGGAAATGCCTCTAAATTTTGTATATGTCCCTTCGATATTTAGGAGATGAATGTAAGTTACCCACTCTAAAATAGCAAAGAGCCTAAATGAAATTTAAAGAAAAATGGCAAAACCTCAGGTAAAAGTGGAATTTATTAGATTATTCTGCATATACTGCACTACTTTATTGTTTATGTGGATATCCGTCTAGCTAATCAAATACTCTCCTATAATTTGCAGTTTTATTAATTTTCATAGTGCGTTATCTATTTTTTTATTCAGTTATATATTCTATGCACAACCCTGGCTGTAATTTTACATATAAACTATATTGATATTGGGAACTTTTTTTTTTTAAATTATAAACTCCCTCGCATACGCCACATAGAATTTCTATCTTAATATATTTTTATAACTTGAAACAATTAAATACGTTCTCCAATATACTTTGCTGGAGGGCTCAAAAGGGTGACATAAAGATAAGCGCCGAGTCGAGTGATCGTAACACAATCGTAACTTGGGGTGATCATCCGCACACAACGTTCACAGTTGCCCAACAAATCTCAGTGATTCTACCCGCTTATAACGAAGAAATTTCTATCGGAAGCATGGTTCACCTTGCCAGATTATACGTAGACAAAGTAATCTTTGTTGATGACGGCAGTTCAGACCGCACCGCCGAAATCGCCCGGAAAGCTGGAGCCGAGGTAATTGTTCACGAGGTAAACAGGGGAAAGGGAGGTGCTCTGAAGACAGGCTTTGAAACCGCAGTAATCCTTGGTGCCGACATAATTGTGACAATGGATTCAGACGGCCAGCATAATCCTGCCGAGATCCCGAAACTTGTGGCTCCAATTATTGAAGGGGAGGCTGAGGTGGTCAATGGCAGCAGATACCTGGACAGCCTGAGAACAAACACTCCTGCATACCGCCGTGTAGGCCAGACAATCCTGGACAATTTCACTAACATAAACTCAGGCATTAAGATCATGGATTCACAGAGCGGTTTTCGTGCCTTTGCTGCTTCAACAATTGGAAATTTCCGCTTCAATGCGTAGGGTATGGCTATATAAAATGAAATGCTCGCGGATGCAGGAAATGCCGGCCTCCGAATAACAGAAGTCGGTATAGATGTCCGTTATGACGTTGCCTGCTCCACTAAAAAACCAGTTAATCACGGCATTGAAGTCCTTTTAGCGATATTAAAAGACATTATCTTGAAAAAAAATATTTAAATATAATATTTTGGGGACTATAATATTTTGGGGAGTATAATATCCTGGGGGGGATGTTTTTGAGGATTGCATTTTTTATAAATACACCCGCACACGTTCACTTGTATAAAAATGTTATAAACACCTTAGAACTCAGCGGGCATCAAGCCATTATCCTGGCTAGAAACTATGGAGATACAATTAACTTACTAGATGAAATGGGTTTTGAGTATTTCGTATATGCCAATGTACCTGATTCAAAATATGGGAAAATATTATCTCTACCCTTCAATGTGTTAACAGCGTATAGTTTTCTGCGAAAGAAAAAGCCTGATCTGTTGGTTGGAATGGGGGTTTACTCAGCATATACATCACAATTACTACGTAAAAAATGCATAATTTTTAATGATTCTGAACCGACACCTTTTCAGTTCATGCTTTTTAAGCCTTTTGTGGACGTAATTCTCACTCCCTCATCGTTTACTATAGATCTGGGTACAAAACACATCAAATTTAATAGCTTTAAAGAAATTGCTTATTTACATACAAATTATTTTGTGCCAGATGTAAGTATTCATGATTTTCTTGGCATAAGTCAAAATGAAGATTACGTTCTTTTGCGTTTCAATGCATTTGATGCTGTACATGATTTTGGTATAAACGGCTTTTCCATTGATCAAAAAAGACTCTTAGTTAATGAACTAAGTAAGTATGCACGTGTATTTATCTCATCTGAATTAAAACTGCCAGACGATTTTAACAAATATTTGTTGAAAATCCCGAAATCTCGCATTCACGATATCCTATATTACGCAAAACTTGTTGTGGCAGACACCCAGACAATAACCACCGAATCCGCAATTTTGGGAACTCCAGTTGTCAGGTTCAATTCTTTTGTGGGCAAGAAAGATATGGGCAATTTCATTGAACTTGAAAACAAGTATCATCTTATTTTCAGCTTCGGTGATCCTAAAAGAGCCATTGTTAAAGCAATAGAACTTATTCAGGAACCGGATCTAAAAAGCAAATGGAAAGAAAGAAGAGATAAGCTCCTGGTTGACAAAATCGACACTACTCAATTTTTGGCTTCTTTCATTGGGAATTATCCTGAAAGCTTAACTAAAATAAGAGCTGCACAAAAATATTCCCAAAGAGATGGCCACTCGATCACCCTTCAGGGTGACCTACTATGAAGATTGCAAGTGTTGTGGGCGTTAGACCTCAGTTTGTAAAAGCTTCTGTGGTTTCAAGAGAATTAAGAATAAATAATGAAGAATGTTTGATTCATACTGGTCAGCATTACGACTATGAAATGAATAAGATATTCTTTGAGGAATTGTGCATTCCTGAACCTAACTATTATCTCGGTGTAGGTTCCGGTTCACATGGTCTACAAACAGGAGAAATACTTCGAAAATTAGAGGAAGTTCTCCTGCTTGAAAAACCTGACCTTGTGCTGACTTACGGGGATACCAATTCAACACTGGCGGGAGCTTTAGCTGCTTCAAAGCTTGGAATAAAAAATGCGCATATAGAATCTGGATTAAGAAGCTTTGATAGATCCATGCCTGAAGAAATCAACCGCATTTTGACTGATCATTGCTCTAACATCTTATTTTGTCCAACTCAGAATGCAGTTAACAACCTGGGGGAGGAAGGAATCACTGAAAATGTGTATTTAACTGGTGATGTTATGGTTGATTCTCTTCTTCACAATAAGGAGATTGCAGAAGCTCAATCCTCAGTATTAAATGATCTTAATCTAAAAAATAAGGATTATCTAGTTGCTACAATCCACAGAGCAAATAATACTGACAATATAGAAAATCTCCAAAATATTGTTGAAGCTTTTCAGGAACTGAATGAAAATATCATTTTTCCCGTTCACCCACGAACTGAAAAGTTGCTTAAGAATTACGGGTTATATGATAACTTAAGCTCCTCTGTTACGTTAATAAAACCTCTGGGGTTTCTTGATTTTATAAAACTTATGAAT